>JAZOBR010000099.1:0-11230 GCA_045596105.1 Candidatus Ornithomonoglobus sp. | reverse complement strand
GGGATTTTCAAATGAAAAATTACAGATTCATGAGATTTCCTGGGTTTCTCGGGAAGGCATTGACACTAAGCTACGATGATGGTGTTTATGAGGACGCAAAGCTTATCGAAATAATGGATAAGCACGGCATCAAGGGTACATTCAACCTCAATTCGGGACTCCTGGGCGTAGCCGAGGTCGACCGTCTTTCAAAGGATGACGCGTACAAGCTGTATAAGGATTCACCACATGAAGTGGCAGTGCATGGAAAGATGCATAGAAATCTTGAATCCATAGATTCTGCTCTTGTAGTGGAGGATGTTATTACAGACAGAATTGCATTGGAGGAAATGTTTGGAACAATCGTCAAGGGTATGGCATATGCTTACGGAACCTTCAATGATGAGGTGGTGAATGCGCTCAAGGCTTGCGGAATCGATTATGCGAGAACGGTAATTTCTACACATAAGTTTGATATTCCAACAGATTGGCTGAGACTTCCTGCGACCTGTCATCATAATGACTCCGAGCTTATGGCTCTTGCAAATACCTTTGTAGAAACAAAGGTGTCGGATGAGAAATGGATACAACCACCAATGCTGTTCTATCTATGGGGTCATAGCTATGAGTTTGAGAGGAACAATAACTGGGAAATCATTGAGGAGTTTTCAGAGTATGTCGGCAATCGTGAGGATGTGTGGTATGCAACAAACGGTGAGATATACGAATATGTAAAGGCGTTTGATTCACTGATTTTCGGCGCAGAGGGTAAGCTAATAAAGAACCCAAGTGCCATAGATGTATATATTAATTACTACGGCCATCTTTATGTTGTTCCCGCGGGAAAGACAATAGAGGCAGACCCATTTGAGAGAAACTGACAGAGGATATTTTTTTATGACCCATACGGCATGCAATAAAGATATGCCGTTTATGAGATAAAAATAATCAAAAGAAAGGAAAGAGAAAAATGATTATTGACAACATTAAAAACAAGGAAATTTACTATGCATTGGGAGATGGCTTCAAGCTGGGCTTTGATTTCATCGATAAGGCAGTAAAGGAGAATTTAGAGGTAGGTCGTTACGAGCTTGACGGTAACCGCGTTTTTGCACTTGTTCAGGAGTACGATTCAAAGACAGAGGGCAAGCTTGAGAGTCACGATAACTACATTGATATTCAGTATATCATCTCGGGTGAGGAGGAGATGTTCTGGCAGTTCAGAGAGAACTATGAGGAAACAATCCCCTATAACCCCGAGAAGGATATTACATTCTATAAGGACAATGATGTTGCAGTTGGCTTAAAGTTCAAGGCAGGGGATTTTGCAGTATTCTATCCCATCGATATTCATAAGCCCGGTATGAAGATTGCGGAGAGCGTGCCGGTGAGAAAAATCGTTGTTAAAATTCACATCTGATGAGTGATTTTTATAAATTTTAAATCCAAAAATCAAGGAGGTGGCGAGATGCTTCAAGAACACAATTACAAGACAGTTACTATTTTCAACGGACTGCCCAGGTGCAAGAAAAGAGCGCAGGGGGCAGGGACCACTTCGCCGCCTGTTTTCTCTTTTGTTGGAGGTATTAAGCTATAAAATAAAGGAGAAAAATATGAATAAACAAATTAAGGATAACAATAAGAAGATAAGTAAAACAGGATATGTGAAGTTGGTAATTGCAATCCTGTCATTGGTTTTGGCGATGGTGTGCTTTATAAAGGGTATGGTTGATGCCAACTCATCCATCCGTCAGTTTGAGTTTTCGCACAATGCGAGCTTTGTAAGAGTTACAGAGGCTCTCGAGGAGGAGTATGAGGACGAAACGATATGTCCTGTTGAGTATGTAAATGATGCAGGTGAGGAATGTGTGGTTCCCTATTCCTTTGAGGAGTGGGAGATGCTTCCTTCAGGACATAGCTTTGAGGGTTATGTATACACCGCCGAGGATGGTACATATTGTGCCTTTGACCACGAGGCAACAGATGAGGAGTTATATAAGACAGCAAGGGATATGAGTGTAACAGAGGTTGGTGATTTATACAGCACGGCTCTGGCACTATTGCTTGCATCAATAGGCTTCTTTATCGTGTTCTTCTGGAACAGATTTTTTACCACATATGAGCAGATTTGGTTTGTGGTAATCTTAGTACTTGCGGCGGCAATTTCAATCATATTCCCTGAGGAGGATATGAATGGTATCAACGGTGTTGTTATTATGGCACTGTATCTTGCGGATGTGTTCCTCAATATCCTCTGTGAATTGCTGATTTCAAAGCAGAGTAAGTGGAACTTTATCGTATCTGTATTTGTTGAAATCGTTGAGATTATTGTTTGTATCGTTGTAGCATACAGATTTGCAACAATGGCAGTTACTTTGTTCTTCTGGCTGCCCATTGACATTATCAGCTTTATTAACTGGCATAAGCATCCCGACCGTCAGGAGGAGGAGCTTACAAAGGTAAGAAAGCTGACTAGTCTTGCGGCGGTATTGGTAATTCTGGGTATTGTTATCTGGACAGTGGTTGTAGGCTACTTCCTCTCAGGTCTTAACATACTTACTGATATATTCGGCGGCAATGAGGTGCTTGAGAATGTGGTATGCTACCTTGATGCCTGTGCATCGGCGGTGGGTATTGCAAATGGTGTGTTTATCCTGTTACGTTATCGTGAGCAGTGGATTGCGTGGTATATATGCACCTTCTTAGAAACTGCAATTAACATTTTAGCGGCGCAGTGGGTGTTGCTTGTATTGAAGCTTGGATACCTTACAAACACAACCTATGGCTATATTAAATGGACAAAGTACATAAAGGCACATAAGGAAGAGGCAGAGGCAGACGGTCACAGACTCAGCTTCTAAAACAGAACTAATCACCCCGCAAACGCGGGGTGATTAATATTAAATAAGGAGCCACAAATGAGAACAGTTTTTATAGTAAATCCAAAGGCTGGTAAGGGTAAGGATATAGAGAGTCTGATTGATAGAATCAACAGTGCCTTTGAGTCCTTAGGCAAAGAAAGTGATATTTATATGACCCGCGGTGTAGGTGATGCGACAAGATATGTCAAGGAACAACTCAATATTGACAAAAATATCAGATTTATTGCTTGTGGCGGTGACGGCACTCTAAACGAGGTAATTAACGGTGTTGTGGGCGTGGATACTGCCGAGGCAGGCGTTGTACCCATAGGCACAGGCAACGATTTTTGCCGTAATTTTGGAAATGATTGTGATTTTAATAATCTGGAGCTACAGATTGCAGGTGGCAGTGAAAGGTGTGATGTAATTAAATACACCACACATACTCAATCAGGCATAAAGCAGGGCTATTGCATCAATATGTTTAATATCGGCTTTGATTGTAATGTGGCAGATATGTGTGCCGAGTTTAAAAAGAAACCGTTGATTTCAGGCTCTATGGCGTACTTTATATCAATACTTGTGAACCTTATTAAGAAAAAGGGTGCAGATTTAGATGTTGTGGTTGATGGCAAAAGAGTTCATTCGGACAGAGTGCTTCTGACATCTGTTGCCAACGGTTCATACTGTGGCGGGGGTATTATGAGTAACCCCTATGCATCCATTGAGGATGGCAAAATAAATATGAATATTATAAATGATGTATCAAGGCTAAAGTTTATCAGTCTTTTGCCAAGCTATATGAAGGGTACACATTTTGCCCGTAAGGGGATAGATAAAATTATAAAGACATTTAATTGTGAGAAAATCACAATCACACCCAATACCGACAGGTTCAGGTTTTCCGTTGACGGTGAGATTATGGACGCAGGCAAAACAGAGTTTTCCCTTCTGGTCGGTGGCGTGAGATTTGTGCGACCAAAACCGCTATAAATATCTGGAAAGCACTTGACAAATTTGTCTGAAAATGAGATAATAAACGATAATGGGTGTATTATGCACCAAAATACCTATACGAAAGGGAATTGAGTTCGATGGAAGAAGCAAAGAACATTGCAAAAAACTATGACCCTCATTCATTTGAGGATAAATTATATAATAATTGGGTGACAAAGGGCTATTTCCACGCTGAGGTGGACAGAGATAAAAAGCCGTATACAATTGTTATTCCGCCCCCCAACGTAACAGGACAGTTGCATATGGGACACGCCCTTGATGAAACACTACAGGATATTTTGATTCGTTATAAGAGAATGCAGGGCTACAGCACTCTATGGGTGCCAGGTACCGACCATGCAGGCATTGCAACTCAGATTAAGGTTGAGGAGGAGCTTCGCGTAAAGGAAGGCCTTACTCGTTATGATTTGGGACGCGAGAAGTTTTTGGAGCGTGTATGGGAATGGAAGGAGAAGTACGGCGGAAGAATTATCGACCAGCTGAAGAAACTTGGCTCATCATGTGATTGGGAGCGTGTGAGATTTACAATGGACGAGGGCTGTTCAAAGGCAGTCAAGGAGGTATTTGTAAATCTATATAATAGGGGTCTTATTTATCAGGGCTCAAGAATTATAAACTGGTGTCCGAATTGTATTACTGCTCTGTCAGATGCAGAGGTTGAGCATGAGGAACAGGCAGGACATTTCTGGCATATCAAGTACCCCGTTAAGGATTCGGACGAGTTTGTTATAATTGCAACAACAAGACCTGAAACCTTGTTCGGTGATACTGCCGTTGCGGTTAACCCCGAGGATACAAGATATTCGCATCTTATCGGCAAGACATTGCTTTTGCCCTTGACCGACAGGGAGATTCCTGTTATTACAGATGAATATGTTGATAAGGAGTTTGGAACAGGATGTGTTAAGATTACTCCTGCTCATGACCCCAATGACTTTGAGGTAGGACAGAGACATAGTCTTGAGCAGATTAAGGTTATGAATGACGATGCTACAATGAACGCTCATGCAGGTAAGTATGAGGGTATGGACCGCTATGAGTGCCGTAAGGCAATGATTGAGGACCTTAAGGAAATGGGACTTTTGGTGAAGATTGAGGACCATTCACATAATGTCGGTCAGTGCTACCGTTGCGGTACAACAGTTGAGCCTATTGTGTCAAAACAGTGGTTTGTTAAGATGAAGCCGTTGGCTCAGCCTGCTATTGATGCAGTTAAGAATGGGGACACAAAATTTCTTCCTGAGCATTTTGAGAAGGTATATTTCCATTGGTTGGAGAATATTCGAGACTGGTGTATTTCCCGTCAGCTATGGTGGGGACATAGAATCCCTGCATTCTATTGTGACGATTGCAACGAATTTGTTGTAACAAAAGAGGATAGTGCGGTATGTCCTAAGTGTGGCAAGGCTATGCGTCAGGACCCTGACACCTTGGATACATGGTTCTCATCAGCATTGTGGCCCTTCTCAACGCTGGGTTGGCCTGATAACACTGAGGAGTTTAAATACTTCTATCCTACAAGCACATTGGTAACAGGTTATGACATTATTCCCTTCTGGGTAATGAGAATGATGTTCTCGGCTCTTGAGCATACAGGCAGAGTGCCGTTTGACCACGTATTCATTCACGGTCTTGTTCGTGACTCACAGGGCAGAAAGATGAGTAAGTCCTTGGGTAACGGTATTGACCCCCTTGAAATCATCGACCAGTATGGTGCGGATGCATTGAGATTTACCCTTGCAACAGGTAATGCACCCGGTAATGATATGCGTTTTTATATGGAGCGTGTTGAATCGGGTCGTAACTTTGCAAACAAGATGTGGAATGCATCAAGATTTACAATGATGAATCTTGATATTACGGAGAATAAGCTACCCGACGTATCTGAGCTTCAGCTTGAGGATAAGTGGATACTGTCAAGATACAATGAGGTTGTGAAGGTTGTTACAGATAACCTTGACCGCTTTGAGCTTGGCGTTGCACTGTCTAACCTGTATGAGTTTATTTGGGAGAATTTCTGCGACTGGTATATTGAGCTTGTAAAGCCGAGACTCTTCGATAAGGAAAATCCCACAGGAAAGACAGCGCAGTATGTTCTGACATATGTATTGTCACACACAATGCAGTTACTACATCCCTTTATGCCTTTCATCACAGAGGAAATATGGCAGCATCTTCCTCACGAGGGTGAAAGCATCGTAATCAGCAAGTTCCCCGAGTATGACGAGAAGCTATGCTTCTTTGATGAGGACAAGTCAATGGGGGTTATTATGAATGCTATTTCAGCTGTAAGAAACCGCAGAGCTGATATGAATGTTCCGCCATCAAAGAAGGCAAAGACAATCATCGTTACCGATAAGCCTGACATTTTCTCGAAGGGTGTTGCATTCTTTGAAAGGCTGGCTTCGGCAAGCGAGGTTGTGATTGCGTCTACAAATGAGGGTATTGATGCTAATGCGGTAAATATCGTTGTTGATGGTGCACAGATTTATCTGCCTATGAGTGAGCTTGTTGACAGGGAAAAGGAATTGGCAAGACTTGAGACTGAAAAGAAGAAGCTTGAGGGTGAGATAAAGCGCGTTGAGGGTAAGCTTAATAACCCCGGCTTTATGGCAAAGGCACCCGAAAAGCTTGTAGCCGAGGAAAGAGAAAAGGGCGAGAAGTATAAGGATATGCTTCAGAAGGTGCTTGACTCAATCAAGGCAATGAATGAAATGTAATGGAGATTTAAAGTGAACTATAACGAGGCTTTATGCTATGTTCACCAAATACCGAGATTTGTACGTCCGCTAGGTTTGGAAAAGCTTAGCGGACTGCTTGGCTTATTGGAGAATCCGCAGAATGATTTAAAGTATGTTCATATAGCAGGTACTAACGGCAAAGGCTCTACCTCGGCTATGACGGCAGAGATTTTGATGCGTGCGGGATTAAGGGTAGGTCTTTTTACCTCACCCTTTATTGAGGTGTTCAATGAGCGTATAAGGATAAATGGTAGGATGATAGATGATGACACCCTGGCTCATTACATAACCCGAGTAGCAGAGGTTATGGAAGAAAACGATATGGGTGTATCGGAGTTTGCATTTATCACAGCAGTAGCGTTTTGCTATTTCAGGGATATGGAATGTGATATAGTTGTCCTTGAGGTGGGGATGGGCGGTAAGCTTGATGCTACAAATATTATCCCTGCCCCCGAATGTTCTGTCATAACCTCAATAGGTTTTGACCACACAGAATACCTGGGTGATACCTTAGAGGAGATTGCAAAAGAAAAGTGTGGTATAATAAAGACGGGAAGCTGTGTTGTGTCTGCACCCAATTCCGCGGTACAGACTACAATCAGAGAATGTGCTAAAGCGGTTGGTGAGGATGTGGTTTTTTGCGCAACTGCAGAAAAGACACCAACGGGTGCGATATATAAGGGCATAGAGTATGCTCTTGGTCTTAAGGGCAGCTACCAGGCAGAGAATATGGCTGTTGCCATTGAGGTGATTAATTCCCTTGGAAGAAGAGGCTATGATATACCCTGTGAGGCTCTTAGGGAAGGACTTGAAAATACACAGTGGATGGCAAGGTATGAGTTTGTAACACCCGATATTGTAATAGACGGCGGACATAACCTTGACGGAGTAAATGCCCTTTATGAGTCACTTATAAAAGAGGGCAGAGAAATCACGCTTGTCCTGGCAATGTGTGCCGACAAGGACCATAATGAATGTGTCAAAAAGCTTGTACCTGTAGCCAAGCAGGTTATTACAACAGAGGCTAAGATTCCCCGCGCTTTGAGTGCGGAGGAGTTGATGGCAGAGTGTGAGGCAGTAGGTGTCAGATGCGAGGCGATAGTCGACATAAAGACCGCCATAGAAAAGGCTGTGGCAATTTCAAACGGCGGTCTTGTATGTATTTGCGGCTCACTTTATTTAGCCGGTGAGGCTCGCGGTCTTATTCGTGAAATGCATAAGGCGGAGTAATAGGATTAAGCCTATTGAAGCAAAAATAAACAATGCTGATAATGCAAATGCGTTATCAAGTCCTAAGGTGTGGTAGGATACCGCACTTTCGGGTATAGGAAAAATAATCAAGGTAGCGGCTGTTATTACAGCCGCTATTATGCTGTGTAGAGCTTTTCCAAATATGTAAGGCTTGAGGCTCAGCCCCGACTGCGAGGCTACTGTCATCACCTGAATATGTACACAAAGACCTGAAAAGCCGACTACAAGTGAGGACAAGACGAGTCGGTAGAATATGTCAATATCGAGAGTCGCGATTTTAAGTACACCTATGGAAAACTCGCAAAGTCCGTAAAGCAGGGCAGAAAGTTCTCCCGTTACGGGGATAATATCAAGAATTGTTCTTGATACTGCCGAGAAAAATATAATGGAAAAGCATACGGTGATTATATTTTTTGAAGCATCACCTAAGGCGTTGGAAAAGGCTTCTGCCTCGGTCATTTGTCGGGTGCTTACATAATTGGGCGGTGATGTGTGGCGGTTACGACGGTATCGGGAAAAGATAATCCCCACAAGGATTGAGGATATAATATGGATACAATAAAGGAGTACGCCGTAAATGGGTTTTGTGTATAGTCCCACACCCAGAGAGCCAATCAGAAACAAGGGTCCTGAATTGTTTGAGAAGGCAAGGAGTCTTTCCGCCTCGGATTTTGAAAGGTTACCGCTTAGGTATAAATCCTTGGTACAGATTGCACCTGATGGAAAACCGCTTATTATCCCCATCACAAAGGCAACCGCCCCCGCAGGTGCAACATTAAACAACGGTCGCATAAACCTTTGCGATGCTCTTGCCACACTCTGAGCAAAGCCTGAATATATTAATATTCCCGAGCATACAAAGAAGGGAAACAGACCCGGGATTATGAAGCTGTAGCACATTATTACGGCATCTTTTGTATATCCAATCAGTGCATCCGACCGCCACAGGAGAAAGAGAATAAGTGACATAACAAGCACATAGAAGATATTGCGTTTCATTTTAGCACCCCCTCAGTTAAGATATATTCATTTAAAATGGGAAATACGCATATAAATTAATAATTGGCGAGGGGGTATTTTATGGGCAGATTAGGTGAGGTAATGGCGGAGCGGTGGGGGATACCGAAGGATGTGGCTTTGGATCTGCCACGAGTGAGCCTTTGCGGTGATAAGGAGATTTATATAGAAAATCACAAGGGGATTTTAGAGTATAAAACAGAGTGTATACGCATCAGGATGAAGGATGGGATTTTATCAATGAAGGGTAAGGGTTTGCGGATAATTTTAATGGAAAGGGATAGATTAGTAATAAATGGAGATTTTGAGGGCGTAGAATACGAAAAAAACGGGAGAAAACAAAAAAATGTTCAAAAAAATCTTTAAATTTCTAAAAGGTTATGTTATAATAGAAATAGTAGGCAAAAATAGGGAACGATTTGTCAATATGTGCCTTGATTACGGAATAGTGCCTCAAAACTGTAACCCCAAGGGTGACGGAATCGTGATGGATATGGCGATTGGAGATTTTAAGTGCATCCGACCTTTGGTAAGACAATGCCGTGTAAGGGTAACTATCTTGAAAAAATGCGGACTTGGTATATACATACGAGAGCATAAGAAACGTGCAGGCTTTTTAGTGGCAGGGGTCATTGCAACGATGTTTGTGATTATTTCCAATCAATATATCTGGTGTGTGGAAATAACAGGAATCAAGCAGACGGATAAGGCTGTTGTTACGGAGCTTTTGCAAAAGAATGGAGTATATGTTGGAGCAAGGAAGGACAAAATCGCAGACCTCAGGGAGCTTAAAAACTCGATTATCTATGGCGTTGATACTATCAACTGGGCATGGCTTTATATGGAAGGCTCAAAGGCGGAGCTGCAGGTACAGGAGGCGGTTATGCCGCCTGAGGTGGTGGATAAGGTGACCGCTACCGACATTATAGCAATAGCTGATGGGTATGTGAGAGAAGCCACTATAAAGCGTGGTGAGAGGCGTGTCAACAAGGGCATGAACGTGACAAAGGGTGAAGTGCTTATATCGGGTAAGGTGCCGGTATTTGTGGAGGGCACCGAGGAGAGGTATGATTATGTTAACGCTCATGGCACGATTGTTGCAGATACCATAAGACAGGATACCGCAAGGTTTTCTAAAAAGGAAATCCTCAGAGTACCCACAGGGAATAAAAAGACGAGATGGTGTCTGGAGCTTTTCGGTAAGGCGTATCGCGGTGATTATGATAAGTATTATGAAAATTACCACACAGAGGAAGAGAGATACGATTTAAGCTTGCCCTTTATCGGCTATACAGGAATAAGCCTTGGGAAGGATACTATCTATGAGGTCAGGGAGGTAACGGACTACCTGATGCCCGAGGAAATACTGTTCCGTGCAAAGGAAAAATTAGAGGAGAGAATTATGAAAGGTGTCGGAGTGGGAGCAAGAAAGCTCGACGATGCCCTTACATATACAATTGAGGACGACACATACCTTGTGACACTCAAAATGTATTTAAGAGAAAATATCGGTATGGAGATACCGAGGGAGAGGTGAACATATTGTTAAAAAGAATGATAGAGATACCCGAGAATATGGAGGTAGCGGAGCTGTTCGGTCAGTTTGATGCCAATATGAAGCTTGTGGAGAGGGCATTGGGGGTTAATATATCCCTTCGTGACGAGGGTGTAAGAATAACAGGTGAGGACGACAAGGTTGAAAAGGCGGGAAATGTTATTCATATGCTTATTACAATGCTTTGCGACGGTGAGAGAATTGATGAGCAGAAGATTATGTATGCAATCTCAGTGGAGCAGGAGGGTGGAGGAATTGATGTCGCTAAGCTTGGCGCAGATTGTGTGGCTATCAATGTAAAGGGTCAGCCTATCAAAACAAAAACCTTCGGACAGAAAAAGTATGTTGAGGCGATTGATAATAACACGATTGTGTTCGGTATAGGCCCTGCAGGTACAGGTAAAACCTATCTTGCGGTGGCAAAGGCAGTAACGGCACTTAAGCGTAGAGAGGTAAGCAGAATTATCCTTACCCGTCCTGCGGTTGAGGCAGGTGAGAAACTTGGATTCTTGCCTGGTGATTTGCAGAACAAGGTTGACCCGTATTTAAGACCCCTATATGACGGTATGTATGAGATGCTTGGCGGTGAGGGATTTTTGAGATACCAGGAGCGTGGAGTTATTGAGGTTGCACCCCTGGCGTATATGCGAGGAAGAACCCTTGACAATGCATTCATTATCCTTGATGAGGCACAGAACACCACACCTGAGCAGATGAAGATGTTTCTCACCCGTATCGGCTACGGCTCTCACGCAATCGTGACAGGTGATATTACCCAGATTGACTTGCCCGGTGATAAGCGTTCAGGT
>JAZOBR010000098.1:0-3262 GCA_045596105.1 Candidatus Ornithomonoglobus sp. | reverse complement strand
TTTATCCGAGTTAAAATCCTCAATGTATCTAAAATTCTTAAATGGATAATAACCATAGTTTTCAATTACCTGATATATTTCTTTTTCCTGTTCATAAAAAGCTAATACCGTTTCTGTGTGGCCTGGTGAAATGTCTGGCCTATCAATGTATACTATGTTTGCATCACAGTTACAATTTCGCTCATAAAAAGCAGTATCAAATCTATTCTCAAAATGTGTGTTTCTTTCGTGATAAGCATAGGTATAGTTCACTATACCCGCAACACCCAATATGCCCGCCAGCGAGGTAATAACTACATTTTTAGTAATACCCGAAAAGGCAATAGCAATTCCTATACAGAAAACAGGTGCTGAAGGCAATAAATATCTTACTACAAAAACAGGACGAACTACCAATGATGCCAAAAGACCAACCAAAAGGGTAAGAACAGGAACTGCTACCGCACTCCATATAAGAGTCTTTTTTGTCTTATCTACCTTATGTGAACAAGAAATAATCACTGCAAATACTGCAAAAATTACGATTGCAGTAATTCTGTTTTTATCTATTCCAAATATCTCGTTAAAATATGTACCTATAGTCTTTAAAGTAATTGGGTCAATCCAATATTCATTATCTATTTTATATTTCAACTGAACAAGAAAATACCTTAACCATGGTGAATATGAAATAATTGTTACTATCGCAGAAATAAACCAATCTTTTAAAAGCTCTCGTTTTTTGATTATTGCAAACAATAATAACAAGCCGTATGTTACGCCTGCGGAAACAAGAGCAAAATAGTGGGTATACGCCGCACAAATTCCCGACGCCGTAAAGATAGCCCAATCCTTCTTGTAATTGCTCATATAGGCTTTATATGCGTATATTACATTTACTGTCACAAACAGTCCTGCAACAGAATACATCCTGATTTCCACACCATACGTAACAAGGAACGGAAACAACATAAATACAAATGAAAATAATATAGCAGTCTTTCCGTTGAATAGCTTTTTTAACTCAATACCGCCAAATACCATAGTCACTACTGTCATAACTGCAGAAAACAGCTTACCTGCAAGTATCTCATTGGAAAATGGCATGGCAAAGGTTTTAAGAAGGATGTAATAAAGCGGCGGATGAACATCCAAGGCAGTAATATGCCACATATCTGTATAGCTTCTGCGTATCATACCAAGGGTATATGCTTCATCCATCCATACTAAATCACCCTGACACAACAAGCCATAAAGAATAGCACATATACCACACAAGCTAATAAATATAGCTTTGAAATGCCTATCCCAAAAGCTGATTTCCATCTATTCTCTCTCCTTAAAATTTCTTCGTATTTCATACCCTCGATTATACCATATTTATACTGTCTTTTCAAGTAGATATTTTTCAGTTTATTGAAAAAATTGTTGTTTATAGCTATTGAAAAATGGTAATAAATATGATATTATATAGATGTATGTTTGTTTTTGAGCATAAGGAGCATAAAAATGATTCGTTTTTATATTATAAGGCATGGTGAAACCGAACCAAATACACGTATGGCATGTATTGGTCATAAGGATGTACCCTTAACAGAAAATGGTGTCCAACAGGCTTTATCATTAAATGATAGGCTCACAGTAAAGGCGGATATGGTATATATCTCTCCCCTTACCCGCGCAAAAGAAACCATCAAGCCTTATCTCGATAAGTATCCGGATATAAAGTATAAAATTGCCCCCGAAATCATCGAACGCGATTTTGGTGATTGGGATGATATGAGCTTTGAACAAATTGAGAAAAAATTCCCCGATATGTTCCATGAGTGGATGGATAATTATATTGATTATTTAATCCCCAACGGTGAAAGCATGAGGGAGGTACAAAATCGAGTTAATAGCTTTTGTGATAAGGTAATACAGCACCACGTCGGGAAATCCGTTTTCGTTGTCACCCATCTTGCCTGTGCAAGACAGCTCATTACAAGGTTATTAGACCTTGAGCCTGATAAAAGCATACGCTTTATGATAAAGAACGCATATTATGCAATTATTGACTATGACATTGACACCGGTTATGGTGTTATAAGATATTTAAACATCTAAGACAAAAGTGCAAAATATGAAAGGAGCTATATAAACCAATGGCTAATGTAAGAAGAATTTACGTTGAAAAAAAGAGTGGTTTTAATGTAGAAGCAAAGGACATCCTTGCTGATTTGCGTGAAAATCTTGCTCTTAAAGCCCTAACTGATGTTCGTATCATCAACAGATACGATGTCGAGGGTATTACTGACGAGGAGTACGATAAGGCTCGTTGCCTTATTTTCTCAGAGCCTCCCGTTGATATGGTATATGATGAGGAGGTTTCAATAACCGATGGAAAGGTGTTTGCCGTTGAGTTCTTGCCGGGTCAGTTTGACCAGCGTGCTGCAAGTGCTGAGGAGTGTATATCAATCCTCACAGCAAAGGACCGTCCCAGAGTAAGATATGCTAAGGTTTATGTGCTTGTAGGTGACATCACCGATGACGATGTTAACGAAATAAAGAAATATGTAATTAACCCTGTAGAAGCGCGCGAGGCATCCCTTGATAAGCCTCAATCACTTGATATGATTGTTGACTACCCTGATGATGTGAAGATCATTGAAGGTTTTATTGATATGAACGAAGCTCAGATGCAGGGTTTTCTGGACGATATGGGCTTTGCAATGGATATCGATGACTTAAAGTTCTGCCAGAACTATTTTAAGAATGACGAGTATCGCAATCCTACAGTTACAGAGCTTCGTATGATTGATACATACTGGTCAGACCACTGCCGTCATACAACCTTCTCAACAAAGATTAACAATGTTACAATCCCGGACGGGAAATATGCAGATGTTATCCGTGTAGCATTTGAGGAGTACAAGGCCGCAAAGGCAGAGCTATACGCCCCCGACAAAAATATGTGCCTTATGAATATGGCGACAATAATTGTTAAACAGTTAAAGTCTAAGGGGTTGTTAAAGGAAATCGACGAATCAGAAGAAATCAACGCTTGCTCAATCGTTATGCCTGTTGAAATAGATGGTGTAACAGAGGATTGGTTAATAATGTTTAAAAATGAAACACATAACCATCCCACAGAGATTGAACCTTTCGGTGGTGCCGCAACTTGTCTTGGCGGCGCTATTCGTGACCCGTTATCAGGTCGTTCATATGTATATCAGGCAATGCGTGTTACTGGTGCAGGTGACCCCAGAAAGTCACTAAAGGAAACTATCCCCGGCAAGCTTAT
>JAZOBR010000097.1:0-2743 GCA_045596105.1 Candidatus Ornithomonoglobus sp. | reverse complement strand
CTCTCGGCAGTCTTTATATTCTTTTCTCTGTTCCAGCGTCTTTGCTGTTCAACCACACCCTCTAAGCGTTCAATTTCACGCATGGTGTTTTTATAATTACGCTCCTCGGTCTTTTTCTCAACCTCGCGTTGCTTAACATATTCGGTATATCCACCCTTATATGTCCTAAGTCTGCCATTATCCATATCAAAGGTGCGATTCGTAACCTTATCAAGGAAATATCTATCATGAGATATAATTATAAAAGACCCCTTGTACCCCTGTAAAAAGCCTTCTAACCATTCAATTGAATCTACATCAAGATGGTTTGTAGGCTCATCAAGAAGTAACAGATTAGCGTCCGAAAGAAGAAGTCTGCCCAAGGATACACGGGTTTTTTGCCCCCCTGACAGTGTGTCAACACGCTTATCAAATTCATCCTCACTAAAGCCTAAACCAATCAAAGCTGAGCGGATTCGGCTTTTATACTGATAGCCCTCAAGCTCCTCAAAACGCTCCTGCAATGCGGTCTGTCTCTTTACAAGGCTATCTATGTCTCCCATTTCATTTTCAATATCAAAGTGGATAGAATCAAGCTCTTCCTCAATTTCAATTACCTCGTGACATGCTAAAAGCATCTCACCCATAATGGTATTATCCGACTCAATACAGGTATGCTGGTCAAGATAGCCGATTTTTGTAAATTTGTTTTTGAATATATCGCCCTCATCATATTGAGAGATACCGTTTAAAATCTTAAATAATGTTGATTTTCCGGCACCATTAACACCAACAAAACCGATTTTATCACCTTCGTCAACATTAAAAGAAACCCTCTCAAAAAGAGTCTGGTCAAAGAACATCTTTTTAAGATTTACTGCATTTAAAAGTACCATCTTAAACCCTTCCCTAAAAACAACAGTGGCAGTATATACCACTGTTGATAAATTATTTTATCTCTAAATCCGGTAAAACAGTATCACCATAAAGTCTTGATTTCCACAAAATCGGGGTAGTGTGCTCATACTCAAACAATAGCCCCGGGTATACTGCATCACTATCTATCACTTCACCCAATTCATCAAGTTCGAACATAACAGGTATCACCTTATACAAGCCATTTGAAAGAGATGAAACATCCATTATAAAGGTCTTTTCGTAGCTTTCTCCCTTATGACATTCCATAAAGTTATAGCAAGCCGTTGTGGCGGTTACTACATGGTCATTTGTATGTACCATCATTCTGAAGGATAGCTTTTCCACATCCTCATTACAATGGAATTTTAGCCTAAACTCAATTTTTTCATCGTCCTTGAAATGGCAATTTTCTTTTCCCAATACCTCAAGAGAGTCCATAATCACCTTGTCGGTGAGGAAATTATATTTATGGCATTCGGTAAAATCAGTATATACCTGTGCGGTGATTTCATTATTTTTAAGATATATATTTATAGCTTCCTCAACATCACCATCATATATAACCTTTCCCTTTTCCAAAACAACACAACGATTGCAAAGCTCGCGTATAGTCTTCATATTATGGCTTACATAAATTATGGTTTTACCCTCATCGCGTGCAACCGACACCATCTTGTCGATACATTTCTTCTGGAAGGTCATATCACCTACCGCCAGCACCTCATCCATAAGCATAATATCGGAATTAAGATGTGCCGCAACAGAAAATGCAAGCTTTACAAACATACCTGATGAATAACGTTTAACAGGAGTATCTATAAACTGTCTACATTCAGAAAAATCAATGATTTCATCAATCCTCTCATCTACCTCTTTACGTTTCATGCCAAGTATTGCACCATTAAGATAGATGTTCTCCCGACCTGTCAGCTCGGGATGAAAGCCTGTTCCAACCTCAAGCATAGATGATATTTTACCGCCTACACGAATTTCCCCCTCTGTAGGAGCTGTAACTCTCGACAAAAGCTTGAGAAGTGTTGACTTTCCTGCACCATTATGACCGATTAAACCAACAGTTTCACCTTTTTTAACATTGATGCTAACACCATCAAGAGCCAAGAACTTCTCATTCTTTTTATATGCTTTTTCACCAATTTTAAGGTTAGGGTCATCCTTGTGTCTTAGCCTTGCCCAAAAACTAGCCAGGTCACCACGCAATGTGCCTCCACCTATAACACCCAGGCGGTATTGCTTCTTAACATTTTCAATTTCAATTATATTATGCATATACCCACCCCCTTAAACGGTATCCATAAAGGTCTTTTCGACCCTGTTGAATATGAGTACACCAAAGAATAATATAACTATAGTCAAAAGCCAGCTGATTCCCCAATATGTATAATCCATACTACCACAGCTCAATATTGCGTAACGGAAATTATTAATTATAGGTGCGACAGGATTAAGCATGATAAGACGATACATAGTATCACCTAATCCTGATAGCTGTGACACAGGATATACAACAGGTGTTGCATACATCCATAGCTGGACACCAAAGCCTACAAGTATGGATAAATCGCGATATTTCGTGGTTACGGATGAAATTATAATACCGATTCCCAAGCCTAAAAGTGCCATTTGAAGAATCATAAAGGGCACTAAAAGAATTGTTATGTTCGGTGTTACAACAACGCCTCTTGATGCCATAATAAGCATCATAACCGCCATTAAAAGCATTTGTATAAAGAATGATAACAATGCATAAATCACGCTTGTCACAGGCATTACCAGTCTTGGGAAATATACCTTTCCAAATAAGCCTGCAAAGTCGGATCGTAGCCAT
>JAZOBR010000096.1:0-9374 GCA_045596105.1 Candidatus Ornithomonoglobus sp. | reverse complement strand
TCTACCAAACTGAGCCACATCCCGATTTTTCCATTATTCTATTTTCAAGATATAAACAGTCAGTCAAAACGGAATGAGTATACTGTGTGTCCAAAGTGGACTACCAAACTGCACCGCATCCCATAATATGGCGGAGGAGGTGGGATTCGAACCCACGAGCCCTTTCGGACTACCGCATTTCGAGTGCGGGCCGTTATGACCACTTCGATACTCCTCCATATGCATTGTCCGAATATCCGTTTTTACGAACAATAGTCATTGTACCATACTAATGCCCGTTTGTCAAGGACTTTTTCTCATTTGTGTTGCTTTTTTCCGGGCTCTCTGCATATAATTTTTAATGTCATTGTTGCTACATTCTTATGTAAAAATAAATGATTGTTTGGTGAAAATTAGATATTGCAAAATTATATACTATATGCTAAAATATGTATGAATCAATGAGGGTGACAAAGGAAACGAAGAGTTTAAGTTAGCCATTTTGGGCGGATAGGAGAAAATTATGCAGTTTATAGTTGCAATAAATTTTGTGCTATGGTTGGCATTTTTTATTTGTTATTTTTATCAGATGTATTACATTGCCGTACCCTTTATTAAAAAGGACAGACCCTTGGGTGAGGTGAAGGAGCACAGATTTGCGGTGCTTATTTCGGCAAGAAACGAGTCAGCAGTTATCAAGAATCTGCTTGACAGTATAAATTATCAGACATATCCCAAGGAGCTTGTTGACGTGTTCGTGGTTGCGGATAACTGCACAGATAACACGGCTGAGATAGCAAGAAGCTGTGGTGCAAATGTCTATGAGCGCTTTGACAAGGTGAACGTGGGTAAGGGCTATGCTCTTAACTATATTCTCAAGCACATTAAAAAGGAATATACTATGGAGCGTTACGACGGATATTTTGTGTTTGATGCCGATAACGTTCTTGCCCCCAACTACATAGATGAGATGAACAAGACCTTCTCATCCGGATACGATATTCTTACAAGCTACCGTAATTCCAAGAACTACGGAGACAGCTGGATTTCGGCAGGTTATGGCTTGTGGTTCCTGCGTGAGTCAAAGTACCTTAATTACTCACGTATGCTTCTTGACACAAGCTGTGCAATTTCCGGCACAGGCTTTATGTTTAGTAAAAAGGTAGCAAAGAGAGTAGATGGATGGAGATACTATCTTCTTACAGAGGATATTGAGTTCACAGTAGACCATGTAATTAACAATTATAAAATCGGTTTTGCAAAGAATGCAATTTTGTACGATGAGCAACCCAACGAGCTTGGTCAGTCAATAAGACAGAGAATGAGATGGGCAAAGGGATATTTCCAGGTAATGTGCAATTATGGCGGGAAGCTTTTGAAGGGTACCTTTAAAAAGAGCTTTTCATGCTATGATATGACAATGTCCATTATGCCAGCGCTGATTTTTACAATTGCTACAATTGTTATTAATGGTACGGCGCTTGTTGCAGGACTATTGTCAGGTGTTTCAGTCGACCCTATTATTGATGCATTTTTAAAGTGTGCAATAGGAATGTATTTTACTATGTTTGGCATCGGTGCAATAACAACCGTTACCGAATGGAAGCAGATTTACACCACTACTGCAAAGAAGATTCTGTACACCTTCACATTTCCCATCTTTATGATGACATATATCCCTATCACCTTGGTGGCTATATTCAAGAAGGTAGAGTGGAAGCCAATAGTACATAACAAGGCAAAAACTCTTGCAGATATTACAGGAGCAAACTAAAATGGCGCAGACCGCCTGACGGCTAACCCCGACAAAGGAGTAAAAACATCGCAACAAAAGTTGCGATGTTTTTTAATTTATCCTTGAAAAAGACGCTATAGCGTGATATAATATAATGGATGTATTATATTTCCAAAGGAGGCGGTTAAATGTTAATGGATTTGCATAACCATACGGTGTACAGCTATGATGGCTCCAACACACCTGAGCAGATTATCGAGAATGCAATCAGAAACGGATTCTCCGCTGTTGCCATAACTGACCACCAATTCACAATTAAAAATCGTCTTCGTGAGTACATAGACCATCTGCTTCGTCTCAAGGAGAAGTATAAATCGGAAATCAAGGTTTTTGCAGGACTTGAAATTGCAATGGATCCCAAACCCCGAGGCTTTTTCTCAAGTGACACAGAGGGTCTGGATTTTGTCCTCTTTGAGAGATTGGACAAGACTAACGCAGAGGATTTGTATGAGTTCTTGACTTGGAGACATATGTTCAGATACCCTGTGGGACTTGCCCATTGCGATATATTTGCTATGTGCGAACGGTACGGCATAGATTTCCTCAAGCTTATGAAGGATGTGGATATATTCTGGGAGCTGAATACATCGGGAAACTATAACTACTACTATGATTTTCTGACAAATGAAAAGAAACGCGAGGCGGTAAAGAGAGCAGGGATAGGGGTATCGATCGGCTCTGACACTCACGCCATTTATGAGTTCAGAAAATCACAGATAATAAATGCAAATAAGCTTGTAGAGGAAATGGGCCTACCATTACCATTCAAGATGTATTAGGGAGGATTAAATATGTATTGTAGAAATTGTGGAAAGGAACTTTTGCCATCAGATGAGTATTGTTGTCAATGTGGTTTAGCCGTTGATGAAGAAAACTATGCTGAGCAGGGACAACAGTCTGTAAATCACGCAAAGTCTAATCCCGCACCAAAATATAATGGTGGCGTAGTATATAAACAGCTCCAAAAGAAAAAATCAACATTTTTGCCATGGTTGTTGTTTGCGATAACCATCGCCTTAGTTGGGGGCTTGGTGGCAGGCTATTTCATATTCAATAAGCCTGATGAGGTGGCAGAGAGTGTTATCTCTACCGAAGGTGTGGTTGCAGAAACAGAGACAGAGGAATCAGAGAGTGAAGTGCTACCACATATAGAAGAGGTAAGCAGTGCTTATGTGGCGTTCTACGGAATATGGTGCGGAGCATCTGCAAATGTTGAAGATATTACTGAGGAAATGAACGCCCTGACTGATCATGGCTTCAATGCTACCTATGTCGACACATCAAGATGGGCAAACCTAAACGCAAAGAGATATTATGCGTTGACCGCAGGAAGGTATAAAACAAAAGAGGATGCAGATAAAGTTCTTGCATCAGTAAAGAGAATTTGTCCCGATGCATACATAAAGCATTCAGGTAGATATATCCCTGAAATAAGTGAAGGACCACAGCCCTTCTATGGAGTATGGTGTGCGGCATCAAAGGATACAGCACCAGTTTCAAAGGCAATGGACAGATTATTGCTTGAGGGATATAAGCCTATATATGTATCCACTGAGGATTGGAGTGGTTTGAATGCTAACAGATATTACGCTGTGTCAGCAGGTAGCTATGGCTCAAAGGCAGAAGCGGAGCGTGCACTTTCTTCAGTTCAGAGCATCTATCCTGATGCCTATATCAAGTATTCGGGAACCTTCATGGGAAATTATTAACATAAGAGGCAGGTTATTATGGCAGATTGGAAGCTACACACACCTAATGGTGTAAACGATGTTTTACCTGAGGAGTGTTCAATAAAAAAGGATATAGAAAATACAATATGGACGGTGTTCGCATCCTTTGGATACAAGGAGGTGGAAACACCCTCCTTTGAGTACTATGATTGCTACAGTGGCGAAACAGGACAGATAACACAGGAGAAACTGTATAAATTCTTTGACGAGCAGGGAAGAATCCTTGCCCTTCGTCCTGACTTCACAACGTCGATAGCAAGAATGGCGGCAACAAAGCCCATTGCGGAACGAAAGCCACTGAGATATATGTATACAGGCAGTGTGTTCCGCGCGGAGCATACCGAGGGCGTGAGAAATCGCGAGATTACACAGAGCGGTATTGAGCTTATCGGCGCATATTCCGCAAAGGCTGATGCTGAGGTTATTGCAGCTGCGATGGAGGCAATAAACGCATTGGGTATTGAGGAATACTCAATGGAAATCGGTCAGGTAGGCTTCTTTAACGGTCTAATTGAGCAGACAGGGCTTGATGCGCAGACAGTTGAGACCCTGCGTGCGAGGATAGACTCAAAGGATTCGCAGGGTATCAAGAACATTATAAAGAGTCTTGACATTCCCCAGGACGTAAAGGAGCTTATGATTGAGCTTCCGCACCTTTTTGGTAATGGTGATATTTTAGAGCGTGCCGATGTTAAGGGACTTAACCCAACATCAAAGGCGGCACTTGAAAACCTTCGTGAAATTTACGACTTGCTTGTGCTATATGGCTTTGAGCAGTACATATCCCTTGACTTGGGTATGCTTCAGAGCATTGATTACTACACAGGCTCAATCTTTAAGTGCTACACCCGCGGGGTAGGCTTTCCCATAGCCGCAGGCGGAAGGTATGACAATCTGTTGTCAGGCTTTGGCAAGCGTGAGGGTGCGGTAGGCTGTGCGTTGGGCGTTAACAGACTTATGCAGGTATATAATGGCAAGGCAAACGAGGTCGCATCAACTCTTATCTATGCCGAGAAGGATACCGAGGGTATGGCATACGATTTGGCATACAATCTTCGCGTTAACGGTTGCCTGACAGAGATGTATGTAGAGAATGACGATTTCAAAATTGTTGAGGAATACGCCAAGGCAACAAATAACACCTGCATCTTGCGTGTTATGACAGACGGCAAGCTTACAATTTACGACCTTGAGCGTAATGAAACAATAAATACATCTGTGACAGAATTTTTAGGATATGATGATATGATGGATTTTGAGCCTGAGGATGAAACACCGCAGGACATGGGATTTCGGAGGATATAAGCTATGAGATATTTAACAGTTGCACTTGCAAAGGGAAGACTTGCCGAGCTTGCAATGGACATCTTCACCGAAATCGGTATGGACTGCTCGGAGATGAAGGAAAAATCAAGAAAGCTTGTGTTTACAGACGAGAAGAGCAAAATGAAGTTCTTTCTGGTAAAGGCATCAGATGTCCCGACCTATGTTGAGTACGGTGCGGCAGACATCGGTATTGTGGGCAAGGACACACTTTTGGAGGAAAGCCGTAATCTTTATGAGATGGTGGATTTAGGCTTTGGAAAGTGCAGAATGTGTGTCTGCGGTGATCCGTCACTGAAGGGTAAGCTTGGCACAATTACAAACCTTAAGGTTGCCTCAAAGTACCCCAATATTGCAAGAAAGTATTTCCAGGACGACAAGGGACAGACCATTGATATTATAAAGCTTAACGGCTCAGTGGAGCTGGGACCCTTAGTGGGACTTTCCGATGTAATAGTAGATATAGTTGAAACAGGTTCCACCTTACACGAAAACGGACTTGACGTGTTAGAGGAAATCTGCCCGTTGAGTGCGAGATTTGTAGTAAACAAGGTTAGTATGAAGATGGAGCGTGAAAGAATAATGGCAATGGTAAACGCCTTTGCAGAAAAAGTGGAGGACGGAGAATAATGCGAATTTACCCTGCGATTGATATAAAGGACGGACAGTGTGTAAGACTGTTGAGAGGCAGCTTTTCCGAGGTAACGGTTTACGGTGATAACCCGGCTCAGATGGCAAAGAAATGGGAAGACCTGGGTGGTGAATTCATCCATGTGGTGGACCTTGACGGAGCTTTGAAGGGGCATGGCGTAAATGCCGAGGCTATAAAGAATATATGCAACAGCGTTTCTGTGCCTGTGCAGACAGGCGGCGGTATCCGTTCTATGGAGGATATTGAGGCAAAGCTTGCCTGCGGAATAACTCGTGTGATTATCGGCACAAAGGCGGTATCAGACAGAGAATTTGTAAAGAATGCAGTCGCAAAATACGGTGACAAGATAGTAATCGGTATTGATGCAAAGGATGGTATGGTTGCCATCGAGGGCTGGGAAAAGACCTCGGAATTCCGTGCGGTTGAGTTCGGTAAGATGATGGCAGACTTAGGAGTTAAGACCATAATCTATACCGATATTGCAACAGACGGTACCCTGATGGGACCGAATGTTGAGGCAATGGCAGAGATGGTAGAGGCAACGGGTATTGATATAATTGCATCGGGCGGTATCGGTACAATAGAGCATATAAAGTCTCTTATCCCCACAGAGGTTGAGGGCGTGATATGTGGCAGAGCCTTGTATACAGGTGATGTTAAGCTGGATGAGGCAATAGAGTCTATAAAATAATCCAAAAGGAGAAAAGCAAATGCTGGCGGTTGAGAGAAGATCACAGATAGAACAAATGATAAGCGCGTCAAAAAGCGTATTGGTTGTGGACCTTGCAAAGCAGTTTGATGTAACACCCGAGACAATTCGCGGTGACCTACTTAAGCTTGAAAAGCAGGGGGTCTTGGTGCGTACCTACGGCGGTGCTACCCTGGCAGGAGCGTCAGGCTCGGAGCTTGGCTTCAAGGAGCGTGACACAGTAAATGCCGAGGCAAAGCAGAAAATTGGTAAGCGTGCGGCGGAGATGATAAAAAATGGTGATACCATATTTTTGGATGCATCCACCTCTGCTCTGTACCTTGCAAGAAACATCAAGGACAAGCGTGGGCTTACAGTTATAACAAATGCCGTAAGCATTATGACAGAGCTTTCCGATTGTGATAATATCAAGCTTATCTGTACAGGCGGCTTGTACTATCCCAAGAATATGTCATATAACGGGAGATACGCCGAGAAAATGATTATGGAGAATTTTGCGGCAAACAAGTTTTTCTTCTCATGCCGAGGAGTAACCCTCACACGAGGGCTGGTTGATTCAACAGAGGACGAGGCGGAGCTAAAGCGTGCAATGATGGACCGTTCAGAGACTGTTATTTTTCTTTGCGACCATACCAAGATGGGCAAGATGGGAATCCCTGTAATCGGCCCTCTTGGAAAGCTTGACACCTTTATAACGGATGTAAGGCTTGACCGTGAGTGGAGCAGTGCCCTGGAGGACCACGATGTAAAGGTTGTTACTGTATAGGTGAATTATGGCAAAGAAGTTCTACGCCGTAAGAAACGGCAATAAAATCGGTATTTTTACCGATTGGGATGAGTGCAAAGCAAGTGTAGACGGTTATCCGGGTGCAGAATATAAAGGCTTTGGGTCTCGTGAGAAAGCAGTACGCTATATGCATGGGGAAAACCCCGAGGAAACACAGGAGGTAATAAGGCCCACACCAAGTGAGGGTGAGGCTATTGCCTATGTTGATGGTAGCTTTAACGCCCAGACCAACGAGTATGCTTACGGTGCAGTATTGTTTATCGGGGATGAGAGATTGGAGTTTGCCGGGAAGGATAACAAGGAAAATGCAGTAGCGATGCGTAATGTAGCAGGTGAATTGAAGGGCGCAATGTTTGTTATGCAGTATTGCATTAAGCAAGGCATAAAAAAGCTTACAATTCATCACGATTACGAGGGTATTGCAAAGTGGTACACGGGTGAATGGAAGGCCAACACCGTTGGTACAAGACTGTATAAGGAATTTTGCGCAAAGGCAAAATCGGTGCTTAAAATCCAATTTGTGAAGGTGAAGGGTCATTCGGGGGATGCCTATAATGATCTTGCCGATGCTCTTGCAAAATCAGCCTTAGGCATAGAGTAATAGTGTTTTATCACAACAAATCAAATGTCACGAGTGGGTGTTTTAGGGAAATAGCCAAATAAATGGCGGATAATGAAAAAAACACTTGACAAACGGCATATTAATGGTATAATTAAAATGGTGTCTAATTTTATTGGAAGTAAATGCAGTCAAATTGGGGCTGCGGGAAATATTATAGGAGGTGCATAGATATGAAAATGACATTTCAGCCGAAGAAGCGTCAGAGAGTAAAGGTACACGGCTTCAGAGCAAGAATGGCTACAAAGTCAGGAAGAAAGGTTCTTGCCTTGAGAAGAGCAAAGGGCAGAAAGTGCCTAACAACTTCAGAGAAATAATAGTAGCTTATATGAACTTGTAGAGTGTCTCGGCTGTGAGGCGAATATGCCTTTTGGGACGCTCTTTTTTTACAGGTACGAGGAGTGTTTGAAATGAAAAATACTCAACCGATTAAACTCAACAGAGAATTCAGGCGTATTTATTCAAGAGGTAAATCCTATGCTGCAGGCTTTGTGGTTGTATATGCCATGAAGGGGAAACAAGGAGTGAGGCGTTGTGCCTTTGCTGTTTCAAAATCCTTTGGCAAAGCCGTAGAGCGTAACCGTATTAAACGACTTATGCGTGAGAGCTACCGTAGTATGGAGGCTCGTGTCAATGACGGCTTTGATTATATCATCGTTGCCCGAAACCGCGCGAAGGACAAGACCCTTGTACAGATTACCAAGGATATGGAATATGCCATGAGAAATCTTGCAGTTATTGATTAATAGTTAATATGAAAAAAATACTTATATTTTTGATTAAGTTTTACAGACACCAAATATCACCGAGAAAAGGCGGAAGCTGTTGCAGGTTTACACCAACTTGCTCGCAGTATGCCTTAGAAGCGGTAGAAAAGTATGGTGCATTTAAGGGGAGCTATTTAGCTATAAGACGACTTTTGCGTTGCCATCCATGGGGTGGTAGCGGATATGACCCTGTTCCGTAAGGAAGCACCGGAAAGGAAAGATTATGTGGCATTATTTGGTTATGGCGTTAGGATGGGTTATTAAGACTATCTATGAGTTGGTACAGAACTACGGCTTGGCAATCATTTTGTTTACAATCCTTGTAAAGCTATTGCTGTTGCCCTTGAACATCAAGTCACAGCGCGCCATGAAGAAGCAAGCAAGCTTACAGCCTGTTTTGCAAGAGTTACAGAGAAAGTATGCCAATGACCAGCAGAAGCTTTCACAGGAAACAATGAAGCTTTATAAGGAGAACAATGTAAGTATGATGGGCGGTTGTCTGCCTATGCTTATACAGATGCCGATTCTTATCGCATTGTATCAGGCGATTCAGAAGCCTCTCACATATATGTTCAACGTTCCGTATAAGAACATTCCTGAGGAAATTGCAAACAAGGTTTTGTCGCTGAGAGATGCGGCAGTGGCGGCAGGCGCTGATGTATCATCAGTTGCGAATATGAGCGTTGACCAGATGATGAAGCTCAACCAGATTGATATTTCAAGCTGGGCAGGTAGGGTAGGCGGAGAGATACACGAGTGGTTTATTAACTTTAACTTCTTTGGTATGGATTTGTCTCTGAAGCCCCAGGCAGCATTTGGTGCGTTATCTGACCCCATTGGAAACATAGGCACAGTTTTGTTGCTATTGATTCCTATTCTTGCAGTAATTTCATCAGTTGCACAGAGCAAGATTTCGATGAAGCTTTCAGGTCAGTCAAACAATGGAAATGAACAGACACAGTCAATGAACAAGATGATGACAGTGATGATGCCTTTGATGACAGGCTATTTCA
>JAZOBR010000095.1:0-5791 GCA_045596105.1 Candidatus Ornithomonoglobus sp. | reverse complement strand
ACCCTTATTACCTCTTTCTCTGAAAGAGTATGAGCCAGCCTTGACAAGGGACTCACCCTTGCTTCCTTTAACACTGCCTGACCTACCCGTTTGTTTAACATACCTACAAAGAAATCCTCTAAAGGCACTTCACTCAGATATCCGCATCTCTCAAAAAGCATACTCTGTATCTCAAGCTCGGTGTATTCGGACATCATATCAATATATACATAATTGTTATTATCAAGATATGCCGAAAGTGAAAATACAGGCGGTCCCGATATGCCATAATCGGTAAATAAAAGCTCCCCCATCTCATTACGGTTACCTATGGTAAGCTTTGCATTAACCTTAATGCCCTTGAGCTTTCTCACAAACTCCCTCTCGGTCTTTAGCTGTACTAAGGAGGGGGACAAGCTTGTTATCTTATGGCCAAAGCTCTTTAAAAGCTCATAGCCGCTACCATCGGAGCCAAGGCTGGGACTAGCCTTACCCCCTGTTGCTATTATCACCCTGTCGGCAAAAGCCTCCCTATTATCAGAGCTTTTTATTACAAATCTATTCTTGGCCTTTTTAACAGACTTTACACAAAAACCGCAGTTGGTCACAACTCCACTTGAATCTATCCTATAACGTAAAACATCAAGAACAGAGGATGCCGTATCAGAATAAGGATATACCTTTCCCTCATCCTCTTCCTTCCACAATATGCCCAATTCACTGAAAAGTTCAAGGGTCTTATCAACCCAAAAACGCTTCAAGGCTCCACGAATAAAGGAAATATCTCCGCTGTGATAATCCTTTTCCGATGCGTTCATATTAGTCATATTGCATCTTCCGTTACCTGTAGCAAGGATTTTTCTGCCAACCCTTTGCTCCTTCTCATATATGGTAACCGATGCACCCTTAGTCCGTGCCGCTATTGCCGCAAAGAGTCCCGACGCACCTCCGCCGATAATTGCAATCTCCATATAATTTATTCCTTCTCTTGTGCTGATTCAAGCACTTCAGCCTTTTCTCTTTCCTCAAGCATCTCATTGAGTATTACACGCAATATTGCCACTACGGGGACTGAAATAAGCATTCCCACAAAGCCAAACAGACTGCCACCTACCGATACTGCAACCACAATTGCAAGAGGACTGATTTCAAGTCTTTCGCTTGTAACTCTCGGTGCTAATACATTTCCGTCAAGCTGTTGCAATACAAGTATTACAGCCGAGCACCATAAGCCATGCACCCATCCGCCTGAAATTCCCATTACTAGGAAACCTACAGCCCATGATATAATTGAGCCAAAATAGGGAATCAGGTCCATAAAACCGATGAATATGCCCAAAAGCAATGCGTACTTCTCACCCATTATTACAAGCACTATTGTACATACCACCGCCATTACGATACAACAGGTAAGTCTTGCGTAGATATACTGTGTGAAAATATCATTCACTCTTGCCCAATGTCCTATAAACTCATCCGCCTTATCACTCTTGCTGATTCTGTGAATGGTTTTCTTAATGCTTAGTAAGATTCTGTCCTTGTCAATAAGCATATAAATTGATGCAATCAACGCAATAACTGCATCCATCAGACTTGAGGTTACAGACACAATACCCGATGCAAGAGTCTTTGTGTATCCAAGCATATCCACTGAAACGAAATTGCCTACAAATGCACTTAACTGCTCTGTCAGGGTCTCTGCCGTAATCCCAAGGTCCTTAAGAGGTGCATAGTTGTTTAAGAATTTTGCCATGTTCTCTGCATATATAGGGATACTCTCATACATATCGAACAGGTTTCTCGCAAGGGCGGGGACTACCGAGCTGATGATAAGAATCAACGCACCTACAAATACCAGGTATATAGTCGCAATGCTTATAGCATTGGAATGTTTCTTCAGAAAAGGGTTTCTTGCTCTCTTATCTATAAGCCCCTTCATTTTGCGAATGGGGATGTTTAGCAGATATGCCACCACAAAAGCGAAAATAAAAGGCTTGAATGCGACAAATACATAAAGCATTCCCTGCCATAGAGCACTTAATGAATCAAATGCCTTGTATACAACTATAAGTGCCGCACCCAAAATAAAGTACGCCGCATATTTTGAATGTTCCTTTATCCATCGTAGCATACTATCGTTGCCTCCTTAATTGTTTCAATTAAATAAATCGAGGCTGAGCAGAGCTCCCCCTGCCAGCCTCTTGTTTATAAATGTATGAAATTATTTAGCCGCCTTGCTGATTACAACAAGATTTGCTACATATACACCGTTTGACGGTGTTACAAAACACTCAACTGTGTCACCTACATCAATCTTATCAAGACTTTCCTTGTTTGAGGTACCTGAGATAACACTGTATGATGTAGAATTGTTAATATGAACATTAACTGCGTTTGTGCCATCCTCTGTCTGTACAGCGATTAGCTTATATGATTTGTTAACTGCAGTTACAGTACCGATTACCTTACCTGATGTGTTAACATTTGATGCAACAGACTTAATCTTGATTACTGCATTTGACTGAACAGTAAGTGTGATGTTGTCTCCGATTCTCAAATCGTAGATGTCACCAGCTTCACCCTTGATGTCCATCTCACATTCCACAGGAACCTGATATGTTCTCTTCTCACCTGCAACATTCAATAC
This sequence comes from Candidatus Ornithomonoglobus sp., assembly GCA_045596105.1. GTDB lineage: Bacteria > Bacillota > Clostridia > UBA1381 > UBA1381 > Ornithomonoglobus. The sequence goes on along the minus strand of JAZOBR010000095.1, from coordinate 3,165 downwards.
AATTTCTGATTTCTCAGAAATGTTGATGCCTAAGATAACACCCTCGATTGTACTGCTTACGCTTGTTGCAGTAATCTTTACAACCTCACCCATTGAAACTGTTAGTGATACCTGGTCACCTGAATAAAGTGATGTAAGTGCACATTCGTTATTGTTCTTTGTGATTTTTACCTTGTTTGATACAGGGAATGACTTACCATCAAGAGCCTCATCTGCTGATGAGATTGTAATGTATGATACGCCATCTACCAATGAAATATCCTTAACCTTAGCCTGTGAGATGTTTGTTGTCTTCTCAACGCCCTTGATTGACTGAATTCTACCGTCTGACATTGATAGCTCAATCAAGTCACCATTTGAGAATGCCTTTATTGTTGCGGGTGAACCGCCATATGTAACAGGTACATTTGCATCACCCATATATGACTTAACATTTGTTGATGTCTCTGTTGCCTTAACCTTTACTGTCAATGTGTTTGTTGAAAGGTTGTAGCCTGTAAAAATAGCTGTGATAACCTCGTCGGGCTGATTAGACATTGCATCAACTGCAATCAGCTCGTCATTTGAGAACTGGAATACTGCCTTTACGTTTGCAGGAACACTGTCTACTGTAGTCTTCTCACCACGAATGTAGAAATCAACTGCATCAGCGTATGAAACTGTTACAGGCTCATCATCTATATTATATGTGATTGTCTCTTCATCCTTGTCGATTTCATCTATTCTGCCCTCGAAGAACTCATATCCGCACTTATCGGATACACGCTTTAGCATTACTGCAATCTGTGCTCTTGTCACTGACTGGTCATAACAGAAAGCATCATCGATACCATTCATTATACCCTCGTCTGTTACGAACTTAACATACTGAAGAAGGTTTGTGGGAATATCGCGAGCATCCTTGTAATGTAGCTCGATAGCTGACTCTGAGGTTGCCGCCTTTTCACCGCCCATTGCCTTTGTAATAATAACTGCCGCCTCACCGCGTGTCATAGGCTTATCCTTTAAATCACCATTTATGTAAGTTGTAAGGTCTGACGCTGTGAATGCACCCTTGTACATCAAATATGCAAGCTCATCCTCACCCCATACAAGGCTGCTGCCCTTTAGTGCGCTGTCATACTGCTCATGTGCAAGCTCTAACACTTCTGCATTGGCGACATCCTTGCTACCCATTACTCTTGCGAACAATGAAATACACTCAAGCTTTGTCACCTCGTTATCGGGACGATAGGTTGCGTCCTCGTAACCATTGATGTAGCCTGCCTCATACATTTCTTCAATCTGAGGTGCACACCAATCGAATCTCTCCTCCTCTAAATCGATAAAACTATACTCAGCAAATACAGTTGTTGCTGCCAACATTGTAAAAGCCATAGCCAATGTCATTAGTCTCTTCTTCATAGTCCTTTTCCTCCTCTGCTTACACACAACATATTGTGTCAGCTATTTTTCCTTTCTGCTATATATATTACAGATTGTTTAAATATATTATATCATACAATTTTATCATAATCAAGTAATTTTTAATTATTTTTTAGGTAATTTTTTCAATTTTTTATGAATTTCAACCAAAAGAAAAGCCATCTTGCAAAAAGATGGCTTTTTTGTTTTATTCTTCACCATTCCAACAGTAGGTGCATAGCTTTGACTTGTCTATTCCGACAGACTCCAGCATATCATCTATACGCATATACTGAAGAGTTGTAAAATTCAATTTCTGACGGATACACTCCACCATGATCTTGTACTTTTCATTGTTGGGGTCGGTATACTCCTTAAGAATCTCCTCTTCCTTTACCTCTCTGCCCTCAAGCTCGTTGATGGTGCGTCTTGCAATCAAATCAAACTCTGAGGTTGAGCGTGAAAAATTAAGATACTTACAGCTATACATAATCGGCGGACAACCTGTTCTTATATGCACCTCTTTGGCACCGTTATCGTATAGGAACTGTACCGTTTCACTAAGCTGTGTTCCGCGTACGATTGAGTCGTCTATAAGAAGCATTCTCTTGTCCTTGATAAGATTGTGAACAGGCAGAAGCTTCATCTTGGCAATAAGATTTCTCTTGCTCTGGTGAGACGGCATAAAGGAACGAGGCCATGTGGGTGTATACTTCACAAAGGGCCTTGCGAACTGAATGTGCGACTCGTTTGAATAACCGATGGCGTGTGCCATACCCGAATCGGGGATGCACGCTACAATGTCAGGCTTAACATCATCACGCCTTGCGATGCATTTTCCGCAATTATAACGCATTTCCTCAACGCTTACTCCTGCGTATGAAGCCGCAGGATAGCCATAATATACCCATAAGAAGGTACAGATTTTCATATCCTTATTGGGTGAAATCAAAGTTCTCACACCAAGCTCGTCCATAATGCAAACCTCACCTGCACCAAGCTCCTTGTAATCTGTGTAGCCAAGATTTAAATACGCATAGCTTTCAAAGGTTGCACAAAAGCCCGATTCATTCTTACCGATTAAAACGGGAGTTCTTCCATGCTTATCCCTTGCAACATAAATGCCCTTAGGTGTAAGAATAAGCATGCTCATTGAGCCTTTAATTGTGTTCTGGGCGTACTCAATACCCTCAAGGAAATTCTCCTTGCGATTTATAAGTGCTGCCACAAGCTCTGTCTGGTTTACTTCACCGTTACGCATCTGGAAGAAGTGTACGTGATCCTCAAGTATATCATCAACAATCTCGTCAATATTTGTCACCTTACCAACTGTTGTGATGGCAAAGGGACCATGGTGTGAACGCACAAGTATTGGCTGAGCCTCAAAATCCGAGATACAGCCTATACCATAATTACCATGCATTGACGTTGATTCTTCCGCAAACTTTGTACGAAACGGAGTGTTTGAAATGTTGTGTATTGACTTGTCAAAGCCTGTATCCTTACTGTACACAGTCATACCTGCACGACGTGTACCAAGGTGAGAATGATAGTCAATACCATAGAACAAATCAAATACACAATCCTCTTTTGATGTTACTCCAAAAAAACCGCCCATTATATTACCTCTTTCTTAAAGTGAATTATCTCTTGCCTATTCTGCGTCTTATGTATTCCTCGATTGCATCTGCAGTGCCGTCAATACCGAGACGGCTTGAGTTGATTGACAAATCATACAGTCTCGAATCTCCAAGTCGGAGG
>JAZOBR010000094.1:0-3878 GCA_045596105.1 Candidatus Ornithomonoglobus sp. | reverse complement strand
AGTTAATATTAAATTTTGTCTAAACTTTGGGGTTCACTTCAATTGCGACTGTTTTTATGTTGAAAAATTCCCCGTTCTGTGTTATAATATCTATAACTAACCAAATCCGGATGCATCAATACGAAAAAGAGCTATTTGGGGAAATTGAAAAATCTACCTTTTTACAGTAGAAAACAAAAATAAAATGAGCGAGACCATATCAGGCTTTGATGCACTTATAGTTAATTTTATGGCACCCGAAAAGCAGATAATATTGTAGATGTGGCAGATGGACTTTGGCGGTAACAAGACCATCCGCGTGCATTATTCCGTTACGGATGAGAATGAGCTTGCTATTCTCTAATGGCCAATATCGAGGAATTGCTCTTGAAACGCAGTTTTATCCTGATAGCGTAAACAAGCCGTATTTTCCGCCGTCAGTATTCGGCCCCAACAGACCGTATTTTTCAGTAACATATTTAAATTTATATAAGAAGGTATAGATATGAAGCTTTTAGGACATCTTAAAACAGTTTTCAAGCACAAGCGCATAGTGTTTGTTCATTGCAGGAAAGCAGGTATATGGTGGCAGGGACTGTGGCATGATATGTCAAAGCTGTCCTTGGTAGAGCTTGTGCCAAGCGTAAAATACTATACGGGTGAGAAAAGTCCGACGGAGTATGAGAGACGCGAGAACGGATATTCCATGGCGTGGGTACATCATAAGGGCAGAAACCGACACCACTTTGAGCACTGGACTGACTACCATCCTGAAACGAGGAAGATTGCTCCCGTTAAGATGCCCATCAGATTTGTGAAGGAAATGTTCTGCGACAGAGTTGCTGCAAGCAAGGTATACCTTGGGAAGGAATATACCGACTCTCATCCCATAGGCTACTTAAGACGCGGTACCGCAAAGAATAATATGCACCCCGAAACGGCAAGGCTTCTGGAGGATTGGCTTACAATCCTTGAGGAAAAGGGTGAAGCGGAAGCGTTTAAGGTAATCCGCAATACAAAATCCTATTAAATTGGAGATAAGCTATGAATAAGCTGCTTAAATTAGTATACACGAACAGATTTTTTGCCATACTCACACTTGCTTTGCAGGTGGGATTTATTGCGGTGTTCGTAACGGGCGTATTGAAGAATGCGGAATTCTATCTCATAGCGTCATACTTAATAAGTGCTATTTTCATCATAATTGAAATAAACCGACACGAGGAAAGTGCGTTTAAAATCACCTGGATTATGCTTTGTGCTGTTGTGCCAATTTTCGGATGGTTTTTATATCTTTACACTCACACAGGCGTAATTTCGGGCAATATCCAGAAAGCACACAGAAAAGCAAAGGAAACACTTATTTCTGCAATGCCCGATGATAAGCCTATAATCCGCGAAATGGATGAGAAGGGTATTGACACCAAGCTTGTGAAATACCTGTCAAAGGCGGGAGATGCCACAGTATTTAAAAATACAAGTGTTGAGTATTATGGCTTGGGTGATGATATGTTCATAAGCCTTCTGCGTGAGCTTGAGATGGCGGAAGAATTCATTTTTATGGAATTTTTCATTATTAATCAAAAGAGCTATATGTGGGAGAGAGTAGAGGACATTTTAATAAGAAAGGCTCGTGCAGGTGTTGAGGTCCGTTTGATGTATGACGGAATGGGTTGTATGGACATATTTTCAAGGAACCGATGTAAAATCCTTGAGCGGCAGGGAATCCAGTGCCAGGAGTTTGCACCGATTCAGCCATTGCTCTCAACCTATCAGAATAATCGTGACCACAGAAAAATAGTGGTAATCGACGGCAGATGTGCTTTTTCGGGCGGGGTGAATCTCGCGGATGAGTACATCAACAGAATTGTCCGTTTTGGACATTGGAAGGATACGGGCTTTATGCTCAAGGGTGAGGGCGTAGCAGGCTATACAGGGCTGTTCCTCAGTATGTGGCACACTACCGAGGCTGCCCCTGAGCCTGATGCAGAGAAATATATAAAGGCATCGGAGTCATATGGGATAAAAAATGCCGAAGGCTATTGTATACCCTTTGGAGACTCACCCCTTGATAATGAGTACACAGGCAGAAATGCATATGTAGATATGATTAACGGTGCAACCGAGTCCGTTGACATAATGACACCCTATTTCGTAATTGACGATGCCATATTCAATGCAATGCAGTATGCTACTGCCCGTGGCGTGAAGGTACGGCTTATTCTGCCCGGCGTACCGGATAAAAAGGTACCCTATTGCCTTGCCCGTTCCTATTACAAGGAGCTTAATACAATAGGCGTTGAGGTATATGAGTACATCCCGGGCTTTGTCCATGCTAAAAACACCATCTCCGACGGAAATCGTGCCGTAGTCGGCTCTATCAACTACGACTATCGCAGTTTATATCTTCATTATGAATGTGCCATGTATATGGTGGATGTACCCGAGATTGCCGACATCAAATTTGATTTTGTGGAAACGCTTTCCGAGTGTAAGCGTATGACCGCAAGAGAATATGACATTCTCCCCTGGTACTACCGTCTCCAGGGAAGAATACTACGATTCTTCGCAACCGTAATCTGATTTGGAACGGCATAAACTGCGCAGAACACTTCGTTAGCTATGAAGGCTGCCACTCGGCGTACAGGGAGTACGCCGTCGGCCCAATCAAGTCTGCGACCTGACAGTTTTCGTCCTTTCTGCATTGGTTTCAACCCTTTCAAATAAAACTAAAAAAGCCGATCTGTTGTGAAGTAGTCAATACTTGGTAGACACTCTTTTTTGTGTCTACCATCATTATATCACTTCACGGTTGATCGGCTTTTTATATTTAAATAAATTAATCTTTGTAACCATTGGGGTGTGTTGACTGCCATCTCCAGCTATCCTCACACATTTCCTCGATACCGCGTGTGGCACCCCAATCAAGCTCCTCACGTGCCTTCTTGGGATTAGCCCAACATTCTGCGATGTCACCGGGACGGCGGGGGTCGATAACATATGGGATGTCCTTGCCGCACGCCTTTTTGAATGCCTCGATAATCTGCAATACGCTGTAGCCGTTGCCTGTACCAAGGTTATAAATATGTACACCTGGCTTGCCTGAACGATGCTCAATAGCCTTAAGATGTCCCATTGCCAAGTCGCAAACGTGGATATAGTCTCTCACGCCTGTGCCGTCTATTGTGGGATAATCGTTTCCGAATACGTGTACCTCCTTCAGTTTGCCTACCGCAACTTGTGCGATATAGGGAAGAAGGTTGTTGGGGATACCCTTGGGGTCTTCGCCCATATTACCGCTTTTGTGTGCACCAATGGGATTAAAGTAACGAAGAAGTGTTACCGATAAATCCTTGTCAGCCTTTGCAATGTCTGTCAATATCTGCTCAAGCATAAGCTTTGTCGCACCATAGGGGTTTGTTGTAGACAGAGGGAAGTCCTCTGTAATGGGAACTGTCTTGGGACTTCCGTATACAGTCGCAGATGATGAGAACACGATATTTTTAACACCGTACTTCTGCATCAAATCCACAAGCACAAGCGTGCCTGTAATATTATTATAGTAGTATCTCAGGGGAATCTGTGTTGATTCGCCGACTGCCTTTAAGCCTGCAAAGTGAATAACACCGTCGATTTTATTCTCAACAAACACCTTTTCAAGATTTTCTCGGTCAAGCAAATCTACTTCATAAAACTTGAAGTCCTTGCTTGTGATTTCCTTTACGGTGTCCAGAGATTTCATACAGGAATTGTCAAAATTATCAACAACCACTATGTCGTAGCCTGCATTTACCAGCTCAACACATGTATGACATCCTATATAACCGGCACTGCCTCTTACAAGAATATTCATATTTTTACCCTTCATATTGTGTTTTATAAATACATTATACACTGTA
>JAZOBR010000093.1:0-7735 GCA_045596105.1 Candidatus Ornithomonoglobus sp. | reverse complement strand
GGGCGCAATTGCATTGCAACGGATGTTTGTCTTTGAGAAGTGAACTGCAAGCCACTGTGTGAAGTTTGAAATTGCAGCCTTAGCACCTGAATATGCAGGAATCTTTGTAAGGGGAGTGTATGCGTTCATACTTGAAATGTTGATGATGCTTGCATCCTCCTTGTCGAGCATATCCATTGCAAAAACCTGAGTGGGAAGAAGTGTTCCCAGGAAGTTCAGGTTGAATACAAATTCAACACCTGAGGGGTCAAGGTCAAAAAATGTTTTCATCTGACCAAGGTTTTCGGGTGTGAAATATTCGTTATCAGTTGTTGCTCTTGGGTTATTACCGCCGGCACCATTGATAAGAATATCACAAGAACCGAAATCCTTAACAACCTCAGCGTGTACAGCCTCAAGTGAATCCTTGTTAAGAACGTTACATGTGTAACCCTTTGCAATCCCACCCTTGGCTACTATTTCCTCTGCGTACTTGTTTGCCATCTCACCGTTAAGATCAAGAAGTGCAATTTTTGCACCTGTCTTTGAAAGTGCCTCTGCAAACATTGAGCAAAGAACACCACCTGCACCTGTGACAACGCAGACCTTACCGCTTAAATCTATATCAAAAGGTAATTTCATTTTACTTTGACTCCTTCTCCAATGTCTCCCAGATTCCTGCCATATACATTGCACCAAGCGCTCTGTCATACAGACCGTATCCGGGCTTGCCTGCCTCGCCCCATATCATTCTGCCGTGGTCGGGACGAAGATAGCCCTTGAAACCGCAGTCATGATATGCCTTAAGGATTTCAACAACGTCAAGCGAGCCACATTCTGACAGGTGACCACTTTCCTCAAATGAGCCGTCCTCAAGGATTTTGATATTTCTTACGTGTGCAAAATGGATTCTGCCCATCTTGCCGTACTTTCTTACCATATTTGTGTAGTCATTGAACTTGGCACAACCAAGGCTACCACTGCAAAGTGTAAGACCATGATGTTTATCATCATATAATGATAGGAAACGGTCAATGTTTTCCTCGTTTGTGATAATTCTCGGAATACCGAAGATAGGCCAGGGTGGATCGTCCGGATGTATAGCCATATCAACATCGCATTCCTTTGCAACGGGTATAATTTCCTTAATAAAGAACTCAAGGTTCTTCCATAGGCCTTTCTCACCGATTTCCTTGTACGCATCTATAAGATCGCTCATCTCATCTGTGGTGTATGATGCATCCCAACCGGGAAGAGTCATTTTTGTGGGATCCATCTTGTCAACGTCATCTTTGTAGTATACAAGTGCGTTTGAGCCGTCAGGTAGGGGCTGGTCAAGTCTTGAGCGAGTCCAGTCGAATACGGGCATAAAGTTATAGCAAATACACTTTACGCCTGCCTCTGCCAAGCGGCGGATATTCTCCTTGTAATTTTCAATGTAGCGAAGGTAATCACCGCGTCCAAGCTTAATATCTTCATGAATGGGTACGCTTTCGATTACTTCCATTTCCAAACCCTTTGCGTTACATTGTGCCTTCATCTTTGCGATTTCCTCGCGAGGCCAGACTTCACCAACGGGTACAGAATATACAGCAGTTACTACGCCTGTAACACAAGGAATCTGTCTTATGTAATCAAGTGTTACGGGGTCATCATTGCCATACCAACGAAATGTCATTTTCATACCTTTCACCACTCCTTTCATTTAATTTTTAAATTTAATTAGTATGTGCCTGTAGTATCAGCGACAACATTACTTTCCTTTTTAACAACAGTTGACTTTGCAATTTTATCCTGTAGACACTCATAGAACTTGTCATGGGGGAAGTTCTTAACGTCAACTGTTTCATTTGTCCACGCACTCAAATGAATAGCATTTGAGATTGTAAGACCATTGATACCCTCTTCACCGGGCGCTAATAGCTCTGTACCGTTAAGAACTGCTGATGCGAAGTTCTTAAGGATACCAACGTGCTGTTCACCACCTGAGAAGTCTGCGGGAATCAGACATTCCCAAACCTCGGGTCTGTCGAAGGGTTGAGTATTAATCTTGTTATGCTCACGCTCTGAAATTACGTTTCTTATAAATACGAGCTTGTTGTTCTCGATAACAACCTTACCCATATCGCAAGCAATCTCAAGGCGGTTTGTACCGGGAGCCTCACCTGTTGATGTGATGTATTCACCTGTTGTGCCGTTGTCATACTCGAAGTATGCCATTACATCATCCTCAACCTCAATGTCATAATACTTACCAAATGAAGCCTTTGCATAGATTCTGTCGGGCATTCCGAACATCCACTGCCACAAATCAAGCTGATGTGGGTTCTGGTTTATCAATGCACCGCCGCCCTCTGTTTTCCATGTACTTCTCCATGTACTGCTGTCGTGGTATGCCTGGGGTCTGTACCAATCTGTGATAATCCACGTAATTCTCTTGATGTGACCAAGCTCACCATCCTCGATTAACTTTTTAAGCTTCTGGTATACGGGATTTGTACGCTGATTGTACATAATACCAAACACCTTGTCACTCTTTTGGGCAGCATCATTCATTTCCATAACCTGCTTTGTATAAACACCTGCAGGCTTTTCTGTTAAAACATTGAAATTATAATTAAAGCCCATAATTGCAAGTCTTGCATGGTCATAATGGGGAACGGCAATCAATACTGAATCAATGAGACCGCTTTTGTACATTTCCTCTGCGTCAGAGAAAACCGCAATATCGGGATACTCTGCGGAAAACGCCTTGCGACGGTCCTCATTTATGTCACAAACTGCAGTAAGCTCAATGTTGGGAGTCTTGCCGTGAGTTATGTTATTCACATGCTGTAACCCCATATTTCCGTATCCTATAATACCAAGCTTTATTGTATCCATTATATATTTCTCCTTTATATGTTGTCAATTATTTTACACAAAGAATTATAAGCAAGAGTGAATGTACCCTCTCCGCCTTTAGGGAGCTTTTCCATCTTATCATCAAGCTCAAGAGCCGCAAGGCCTTCAAAACTGCCAAGATGTGGCTCAAGGCTCAGGTAACCCTCGAATCCGCTGCGGAACAAATCCTTCAGGATAAAGGGAACATTGCCGTCACCATAGCCTGCAGGAGTTACTGATGAATCAGAGGACTTTGCATCCTTGATGTGAATATATTCAATATAATCCTTTAGCATATTATAAGCCTCAACTGTGTCCTGACCGCTCTGCACAAAGTTTGCAGGGTCAAACACTGACTTGAAGTTGTCACAGTACAGCTCCTTCATCAAATCAACGCAACGAGATGCAACATCACCGTAAATGTCTTTTTCGTTTTCGTGAAGTAATACCAGGTCGTATTCCTTTGCATAGTTAATCATTTTCTTAAGGAGTGAAAGTACCTGTATTCTTTCCTCGGGAGTCCACTCATCACCCTCGTGGTAGAAGCTGAATATTCTTATGAACCTTGTATCAAGCATAGTTGCAGTTTTGCATACTCTCTTGAATAGCTCAAAGTGAGCCTCAAAATCATCAGTAAGCTTGATTTTGCCGATGGGGGAGCCGATGGACGATGCCTTTATGCCGTACTTATCCATCTGAGCCTTAAGGCTCATTACCCCATCATCATTAAGCTCCGAGATGTTTTTGCCATTAATGCCGCGTGGCTCAAAATACTTGATGTTAAGCTTATTTAAAACCTCGAACTGAGTTTTAATATCACTTGCAATCTCATCCGAGAAGCCACTGATTTTGTAATAGTTCATATTATTTTCTCCTTACACATTAATACAATTATATCATACCACAATTATTTGAAATGTAAATAAGAAATATTGCGTAAGATATTGCAAAAATTGCGTTAGTGTGTTATTATAATGAAAGAGGTGGTAATTATGGGTGAATTATTTAATTTATTTGAGGCAAAAACCGTCAATCCCTCCAATGACCGATTTATGCTTCACGTTCACGATAATTATGAAATATATCTGTTTCTGGGCGGAGATGCCAAGTACGTTATTGAGGAGAATTCGTATCTTTTAAAGGATGGAGATATAATAATTATCCGCAAGAATCAGTTGCATCGTGTTTATCATAATAATCCTAAGAAATACACAAGAATATGTCTTAATATCTCACCGCAATTTTTTGTGGAAAACAACTGCCTTGAGTATGAAGAGGTTTTTCTGAATTCAAAAAGCTCGCTGGGTAATATGATACCCTCGAAAACAGCAAAGCAGACAGGACTTTATGATGCAATACTGAGATTAAAAAGATATTCCGATGATTTTGTGAATGAGGATTCACCCATAGTGAAGGCGGTATTGATAGAAATCCTTTATATTTTAAATAATGTTACCATAGATAGTGAGCCACACACCGATAACCCTCATCTTTACGAAGTAATTAAGTACATAAACGAGAAGTTTACAACAAATATCACCCTTGATGATTTGCAAACGAGATTCTATATCTCAAAGTACCATCTGTGTCATATATTCCCCGATGCAACAGGCTTGACGGTGCATCAATACATTACAAAAAAACGCTTGATGTATGCCAGGGACCTGATGCGTGGCGGAGAAAGTGCGGTAAGTGCGGCGGAAAAGTCAGGCTTTAACAATTATTCATCCTTTTACCGTGCCTATGTAAATGAGTTTTCAATATCCCCAAAGGGGCAGATATAAGGAGATAAAAATGATAAAGAATTTAATTTTTGATTTTGGTCAGGTACTTGTACATTTTGAGCCTGAGTATATGACCTCGGTATATGTTGATAACAAGGATGAGGTTGCAATGCTCAAGGACGTTATATTTGACAGATTATATTGGGATAAGCTCGATAGGGGAACAATGTCAAATGAGGAAGCAATGGATGAAATTTTAAAGAGACTCCCGATGAATCTGCACGAGGTAGCCTATAGGATATTTTATAATTGGATATACAATATCCCAGAGGTAGAGGGGATGAGTGATTTGGTGTCATACATAAAGGAAAGGTATGGGGTCAGGCTGTACGTGTTATCCAACATAAGCCGATACTTTGCAGAGCATAGTGATGAAATACCAATCCTGGAGAAAATGGACGGATGCGTGTTCTCTGCAGTATGCGGATATGAAAAGCCAAATTCAGACATTTATGAGCATATTCTTGATAAATTCGATTTAAAGGCAAGTGAAACCTTGTTTGTGGATGATAACGAGAAAAATGTAGAAATGGCAAGGGCTTTGGGAATTGCATCCTTTTTGTTTAAAAAGGATGCAGAGGAATTAAAGCTTTGGTTAGATAGTAAGCTAGGCTAAAAATTAAAGAGGTACCAGGGATTACCTCTTTTGTATGCAGATTTTAAACAGGCAACAAGGCTTTTATTTTATAACCTAAAGTAATAAAAAACCTCTTGACAATGGTAATGTCTTGTGGTAAAATGTATGGGTATTAAATAGTAAAGACTGTGAAAAGACAAAGTAGATGCTGTTTCGCCATGAGAGAGTGACGGTTATTGAGCTGTGAGCCGTCGCGGTAAGAGCAGTATTGAAATTTCATCTTGGAGTTGCATAGGTTAAATCGTAAGAGAGTAGCTTGTGACGGGTTGCACCGTAATATGCAGAAGAGTGCCGATTATTGATCGGAAAACGGGTGGTACCGCGGAGATTACAATGCTTCGTCCCATTGTGGGACGGAGCTTTTTTATTTGTCCCGAGACTAAAAGAAAGGAAGATTGAGATGAAAGAACAGCTACAATCAATCAAGACCTCTGTTGAGGCAGCACTTCAGGCGGCAGATTCATTAGAAGCCCTTGAGGAAATCAGAATTAAGTATATGGGTAAGAAGGGTGAGCTAACAGCAGTCCTAAAGGGTATGGGCAAGCTTACCCCTGAGGAGAGACCGATTATCGGCGCTCTTGCAAACGAAATCCGTCAGTATCTTGAGAAGGAGATTGATGAGAAAAAGACTGCCATTTCAATGGCACTTGAAAGTGCAAAGCTAAAGGACGAGGTAATTGATATTACATTACCAGGCAAGCGTCAGGAGGCAGGTAAGCTTCATCCTATGACTCAGGTTATGAATCAGCTAAAGGAAATTTTTATGGGTATGGGTTTCTCAGTTGCAGAGGGTCCTGAGGTTGAGTATGATTACTATAACTTTGAGGCATTGAACATTCCGAAGAATCATCCTGCCCGTGATACTCAAGACACCTTCTATATCGAGGATAACATCGTCCTGAGAACACAGACATCACCTATGCAGGTGCGTGTAATGGAAAAGACAAAGCCACCGATAAGAATTATTGCTCCGGGCAGAGTTTATAGAAGTGATACACAGGATGCAACACATTCGCCTGTATTCCATCAGATAGAGGGTCTTGTTGTTGATAAGAATATCACAATGGCAGATTTGAAGGGTACACTTGAGCGTTTTGTTAAGGAGCTTTATGGTGAGGAAACACGAGTACGTTTCAGACCTCATCATTTCCCTTTCACAGAGCCTTCAGCAGAGATGGACTATAGCTGCTTTAACTGTGGTGGTAAGGGCTGTAGTGTATGTAAGGGTGAGGGTTGGATTGAAATACTTGGTTGTGGTATGGTACATCCCAAGGTTCTGGAAAACTGTGGTATTGACCCTGAGGAATATACAGGCTTTGCGTTCGGTATCGGTCTTGAGCGTATTGCGATGGGTAAGTTTAGCATAAACGACCTACGCTTATTCTTTGAAAACGATATGCGTTTCTTAGAGCAGTTCTGATAAAAGGAGGATACGGATTATGAATTTACCTATGAGTTGGTTGAGTGACTATACTGATATAAGCGGTGTGTCACCCAAGGAATATTCAGATAAAATGACAATGTCAGGCTCCAAGGTTGAGGGTTACGAAAATCTTGGTGAAGAGATAACAAATGTGGTAGTTGGTAAGGTTATGGAGTGCGAGATGCATCCCGACTCGGACCATCTGCACGTTTGCATGGTGGATGTTGGTGAGGAAGAGCCGATACAGATTGTATGCGGTGCTCCCAATGTTGCGGTAGGACAAAAGGTACCTGTTGCATTAAATGGTGCAACATTGCCGGGTGATGTAAAGATTAAGAAGGGTAAGCTTCGCGGCGTTATGTCAAATGGTATGATATGCTCACACGATGAGATGGGCATTGAGCCGTCAAGACTTGGTTTTGAGCCTGAGTATGGTATCTTGGTATTGCCTGAGGATGCAGAAATCGGCTCTGATGTTAAGGACTTATTCGGTCTCAACGAAACAGTTGTTGAGTTTGAAATCACTTCAAACCGTCCCGATTGCTTCTCAATTATTGGCTTAGCAAGAGAGACTGCGGCGACCTTCAAAACTCCGTTTAATGTCCCCACACCTGAATTCAAGGAAGCGGGAGGGGACATAAATGATATAGTATCTGTTGAGATTATCGACAAGGATAGATGTAAGAGATACTGTGCCCGTGCAATTAAGAATGTTAAGATTGGACCTTCGCCCAAGTGGATGCGTGAGCGTCTTGAGGCTTCAGGTGTAAGAGCAATCAATAACATTGTTGATATTACAAACTATGTTCTGTTGGAGTATGGTCAGCCTATGCATGCTTTTGATATTCGTGATATTAAGTGCGGCAAGATTTCAGTTCGTACTGCAAAGGACGGAGAGGTTATAAAGACACTTGATGAAGAGGACAGAACACTAATTGCTGATGATTTGGTAATCTCAGACAGTGAGCGTGCTATTGCCATTGCAGGTGTAATGGGCGGCTTCAACTCAGAAATCAAGGATGACACAAC
>JAZOBR010000092.1:0-8413 GCA_045596105.1 Candidatus Ornithomonoglobus sp. | reverse complement strand
CTGTTAGTGGTCGGTTTGGCTTTTTCTCGGGTGGTAAAAATCCCTTTAACACCCAAGCCAAGTCTTCTTTTGACAAGGATTTTAATTCCTTTTTTAATTCTTTTAATCTTTTATCTATTTTAGGATATTTTTCCATTAATTTGCTCAAGTGCATACCCATACACCCCCCTTTTTAATACCTATATTATATAAAAGTCTGCAAATATTGTCAAATCGGCATTCCTGACAGTTTTTATAAAAGAATGGACATCTTTTATAAAACATCGGCAACTGTTTATAAAAGGGTAGAACAGAAAACATAAAACTCCGGAACTGAAATTATAAAACCTTTATGCTGAAATTATAAAATAATCAAGCAACTTTTATAAAATATCCGCATTGATTTTATAAAAGGTTATCCTTAAAATTATAAAAGGTCGGCGGTAAAATTATTAAAATCCGTCTTTGATTTTATAAAAAGTCTAAATATTTTTATAAATCTTCTGCAATCTTTTATAAAAGAGCAGGCATTTTTTATAATCGGTTTTATAAAAAACAAAAGAGATTTTATAAACCTTTTGACAGTTTTTATAAAACCTCTAATATTGTTTATAATGTTTGGAACTTTGCAACACAACCAATTATGCATATAAAAATGCCTTTACAATTCAATTTCTCTTTGAGATTTCAACGAAAAGTCCGTTCCACAGAAAATCGAGTTATAGGTGTTAGGTGGTGGCTAACATACAAATATAAAATGATTTGATATAATCAAATGAAAGGTGGTAATTATATGGAAAATATAACTAATGACTGCACGATATATGACATAATTCGAAGAAACATTAAAAAATATAGAAAAGAAAAAGGTATGACCTCTGCTCAATTAGCAGAAATGGTTGACCTTTCTCATGATTTCATCAGACAAATTGAAAGCGAGAAAGCAAGATATAATTTTTCGGTAGAAACTCTTTATAAAATTTCTGTCGCTCTTGATGTGAGTTTGGACAAATTCATTGAACAATAAAAAAAACAAGCAAAATACATTTTGTATTTTGCGTGTTTTTCGTTAAAATCCTATCATAATTTGAGCATGTTCTCTTTATTTAGTCGCAATTTGGTCGCAAATTTCATATCAAACGTCTCAAAATGCCTATATATACGGAATTTACTTATCTAAACTCTTTAGCGTTGGGAACAGGATTACATCGCGGATTGCCTGTGAATCTGTCAATAGCATACACATACGGTCAATACCGAAGCCGATACCGCCCGTGGGTGGCATACCAACCTCCAATGCATTCATAAAGTCTTCATCGGTTGTGTTTGCTTCCTCATCACCATGTGCCAATAGCTCCTCCTGTGCCTTGAAACGCTCTCTCTGGTCAATGGGGTCATTAAGCTCTGAATATGCATTTGCCATCTCCCAGCCGTTCATAAAGAACTCGAATCTCTCAACATAGTCAGGATTCTCCGGCTTCTTCTTTGTAAGCGGAGAAATCTCAATGGGATGGTCCATAACAAATGTGGGCTGAATCAAATGCCCCTCAACATACTCCTCAAAGAAGAAGTTAAGGATGTCACCCTTCTTGTGATGGTCCTCATACTCAATATGATGCTCCTTTGCAACCTTTCTTGCCTCTTCAAGAGTCTCGATTTGGTCAAAGTCAACACCTGCATACTTCTTAACTGCATCAACCATTGTGATTCTCTCAAAGGGCTTGCCCAAATCCATCTCAATGCCGTTGAATACAATCTTTGTTGTGCCAAGCACCTCATTTGCTACATAACGGTACAAATTCTCTGTCAGGTCCATCATACCGTGGTAATCTGTATATGCCTGATACAACTCCATTAATGTAAATTCGGGGTTATGACGAGTGTCAAGGCCCTCGTTACGGAATACTCTACCTATTTCATATACTCTTTCAAGTCCGCCGACAATCAAACGCTTCAAATATAGCTCCAATGAAATACGAAGCTTTAAATCCTCGTCAAGTGCATTGAAGTGTGTCTCGAAGGGACGAGCCGCTGCACCGCCTGCATTTGATACAAGCACTGGTGTTTCAACCTCGATGAAGTCCTCCTTCTCAAGGTAGTTTCTGATTGCTGTTATAATCTTTGAACGCTTAACCAAAGCATCCTTTGCCTCGGTATTCATAATAAGGTCAACATAACGCTGACGGTAACGCATATCAGTGTCGGTCATACCGTGGAACTTCTCGGGCAGTGGCTGAAGTGACTTTGAAAGAAGTGTGATTTTCTCTACTCTTAGTGAAATCTCACCTGTCTCTGTCTTAAATACCTCACCTGTCGCACCGATAATATCACGAATATCAAGCTTTTTGAATCTATCATACTCCTCATCACCAAGGATGTCATTCTTTGCAAAAATCTGTAATCTGCCATTACGGTCCTGAATGTCGCCGAAGCCTACCTTACCCATTCTACGCTTTGACATAAGTCTGCCTGCAAGAGTAACTGTCTTGCCCTCAAAGGCTTCAAAATTTGTCTTAATCTCATCTGTCAGTGCCGTACGGTCAAACTTTGTCACCTGGAATGGGTCCATACCTGCATCCACATACTCCTTAAGCTTGTCACGACGGTTCTTCAAAATTTGCTTCAATCTTGAGCTATCCTGCTGTTCCATTGATTTTCCTCCTAAAATTTCTCATCTGTCATATTATACTATATAATATTGATAATTTCAATAACTATTTACATATAAATTTCGGGTTTTAAAATGCCAATATAGTCCATTTGACGATATTTCTCATCCATATCAAGCCCATAGCCAACAACGAACTCGTCGGGTATCTCCGCACCAAGGTAGTCAACACCTACCTCAACAACTCTGCGTGAGGGCTTTGACAATAGGGATGCAATCTTTACACATTCAGCACCGCGACTTTTCAAGTCCTCCTTCAATAGAGAAAGTGTTCTGCCACTATCGACAATATCCTCAATGATAACTACATTCTTGCCTGTAATATCTGTGTCAAGATCCTTCTTAATGTTGATTATTCCCTGTGATACTGTTCCGCTACCATAGCTCGATGCCTGTATAAAATCCATCTTAACATTCATTGTAAGGCATCTTATAAGGTCTGCAGCAAACATCATACTGCCCTTCAGAATAATAACTGCAAGAAGCTCCTCTCCCGCAAAATCCGCATTCATTTTCTCTGCAATCCTGCGAATCATTGTTTCGATTTCCTGCTTTGTGTACATGATTTCCTTAATATCCTTATGCATATTCATAATAGACCCCTTCTTTCGTTTATTACCCATTATTTGACAACGCATTTTCACCATATTTCCATAGCCTGTCGGGCAGAATAAACCTTGAGGTGATAGAGATAAAGCGTTTAATATTCCTAATTATTTTTCTAATGTCCCCCATCGCATATGGAGAGGAAAACAGTGATTTTCTGCTTCCAACCATTCGTGCCTGTGCAGATATTGTAAGCTACGATTCGACAACAGATATTAATGACCTGATGCTCCGTATCCTTTATACCAATGAAAATTTCGATATTATAACCCAAAATAACCCTGATAGAAAAAATGACGGGAATATCCATATGTGCCGAGGTAAATTCATAGAGGAAATACTACATAAGGTATTTCGAAAAACTCCCCCTCGTCCCGAGCCAAAGGATTTAACTAGCTTAGGCTACTGCTACCAAAACGGCTATTATTACTACTACGGCGGTTACACCGACTACTATGCCACCGATGTAACAGATATATCACGCACAATCACGCTCCCCGATGGCAATCTCTATGTTATTGTTAATAACACCTACACTGAGGGTGCCACAGTCACAGACGAAAAAAGTGCATTTACCTTCTGTCGGGATGACCTGGGTTATTATGTCAAAGAAATTGATATGTCACTTGACTATCTCTCTTTAGAGGATACCCTTAATTCCCATACCACACCGTCAATCGGTGACGGAATAACAAAGCATCTTCCCCTGTTAGTGGGAATTATAGCTGTTATTATGGTTTTTGTGGTAATCTTTAAATACTTTTTATCTTAAAAGCTCATCAAGCTCACTTTCAATCTTCGTTCTGTCCATACCCTTACCGATGAACACAAGCTTAACCATTCTGTCACCGACCTTCTCGTCCCAATTCTTCATAATTGACGGGTCCTTCTCAACAAATTCCTTTAGCTGTTTTCTTGAGGCTGAAGCAAACCAACGGCCATTTTCAGAAATGTTAATCTGTCTGCCTGCCTGCTCCAATACAAAGGACATATCATTGTCCTTGTCAATCCATATAACACCCTTACAACGAATTACGCTTGCTGGGAAGCTGTCATTGAGCCATCTTCTGAGCTTATTCATCTTGAAGGGACGACGACGCATATATACGAATGAACTAATGCCATATTCCTCTGCCTCACCCTCACCGCAATGACAGTGGTCATGGTGATGATGGTGATGATGGCACTCATGTCCTTCCTCATGGCAATGACATTTATGCTCATCCTCATGGTCATGGCAGTGGCACTCGTGTCCTTCCTCGTGGCAGTGACATTTATGCTCACCCTCATGATCATGGCAGTGGCACTCGTGTCCTTCCTCGTGGCAGTGACACTCGTGGTCATCATGATGGTGATGCTGCTCTTCTTCCCCTTCCTTTTCAAACTCGGCTATCCAGCCTGCTGATGCGAAGGTTTTATCATAGTCAAAATCCTTTGTGTCAAGCATATCTGCCATATTAACCTTTGCATAATCTGTTTCAATCAGCTTTGCCTTAGGCTGAAGAGCGCGAACTACTGCCCGCACCTTACCAAGCTCCTGAGGAGTTACCTCACTGACCTTGTTTAAAACAATGGTTGAACAAAACTCAATCTGCTCTACCAACAAATTCTCAATATCATCCTCGTCTGTGTCTTCCATCAAACGCTCACCGCTTGCAAACTCGTCACGCAAACGAAGAGCATCAACAACAGTTACGACATTATCAAGTCTTACGATAGGTGGTATCTGGCTGTCCTTAATTGTGCCGTCCATCATTGCTATGGTCTGTACAATCGGCATCGGCTCACATATTCCGCTTGCCTCAATTAAGATATAATCAAACTTATTAAGCTTTACAAGCTCAACAATCTGTTCAATCAAATCCGTCTTAAGAGTACAACAGATGCAACCGTTAGACAATGGCACAAGGCTATTATCCTCCTCAGTTACAACTCCGCCCTTCTGGATTAGTGATGAGTCAATGTTTACCTCTCCTATATCGTTTACGATAACCGCTACCTTGTACCCCTCCTGATTTGCAAGGATATGGTTCATAAGTGTAGTTTTGCCTGCACCTAAATAACCTGTCAGCAGTGTAATGGGTATCTGCTTCATAAAATCTTTCCTTTCTTATGCAATAACTCCGTGCTTCTCATAATTTTTGATGCTGACGGGTTTATTGTTTTCATCTACAAAAACAACTCTCGGCTTTAACTCCTTTGCTTCCTCGGGAGTAACCTCGGTATATGCCATAATGATTACGGTGTCACCCTTATTTATAAGCTTTGCCGCCGCACCATTAAGACATATCATTCCTGAGCCTCTCTCACCTTCAATGGTGTAGGTCTCCAGTCTACCACCATTTGTAACATCAACTACGCAAACCTTTTCATACTCAAGTATTCCCGATGCCTCTAAAAGGTCTGCATCTATTGTTATACTTCCCACATAATCAACATTTGCCTCCATTACTGTGGCACGATGTATTTTACTTTTTAACATTGTGAGGGTCATATTTTCTGTCCCCCTTCTATCATAAAATTATCAATAAGTCTTGTCTTGCCGATATATACTGCAATCGCACACAGTATTGCTCCATCGCACCTGTCCGCAGGCTTTAGCGTGTCGAGGTCAACTATTTCTACATAGTCAATTCTCGATAGCGGCTCCTTTGTAATCTCGGCAATAATTGCCTCCTTGACGGTAATCGAATCCGTCTCCCCCGCCATAATCATATCCTTTCCCTTATTAAGTGAACGGCTAAGGCATAGCGCCGCCTTCCTTTCATCGGCGCTTAAATAAGTATTTCTTGAGCTTTTTGCAAGGCCGTCCGCCTCACGAACTATGGGGCATCCCACAACCTCTAAGGGGAAGTTCAAATCAACAACCATCTTACGGATTACCATAAGCTGCTGTGCATCCTTATTACCAAAATATGCTCTGTCGGGCGTAACGATATTAAATAGCTTTGAAACCACCTGGCACACACCATCAAAATGCGTAGGACGTGATGCACCACATAAGCCCTCGGTCAGACCGCTCATACTTACTTTTGTCAACTGATTATGATACATCTCCTCAGGCTCAGGGTTAAAGATAACATCCGCACCTGCCGTCTCACAAAGCTCTGCATCCCTATTTATATCTCTGGGGTAGCTTTCAAAGTCCTCGTTAGGTCCAAACTGTGTCGGATTCACAAAGTCGGATACCACCACAAAGTCATTCTCTTTTACTGCTCGGTCAATAAGTGATTTGTGTCCCTCATGAAGAAACCCCATGGTGGGAACAAGACCGATTTTCTTACCCTCTCGGCGTGCCTCACAAACAAGAGACCGCACCTCGGCTACTGTCTTTACTATCTTAATCATTTTACTTCCCCCTCTTCTCCATAAGTGTCTTTAATACCTCGTTGTCCATAGAAAATACATGCTTTTCTTCGGGGAATTCTCCTGATTTTACTTCCTTATCATAGCTTGCCAATGCATCGATAACAGTATTGCCAATATCTGCATACTTTTTAACGAATCTCGGGGTAAAGTCACTGTAGATTGACAACATATCGTGATATACCAATACCTGTCCGTCACAGCCTCTGCCTGCACCGATACCGATTGTAGGTATAGAAACAAGGTTAGAAATATACCTCGCCAATTCCTCGGGGACGCACTCCAATACTATTGCAAAGGCGCCTGCCTCCTCCAATGCAAGGGCATCCGAAACCAGCTTTTCCGCACGCTTTATGTCCTTGCCCTGTACCTTAAAGCCGCCAAAGGCATTGACACTCTGGGGTGTCATTCCGATATGACCGCATACGGGGATGGAGCAGTTTACTATTGCCCGCACGTGTTCCTTAAATTCAACGCCACCCTCAAGCTTTACTGCGTTTGCACGACCTTCCTTCATAAGTCTGCCTGCATTGGATACTGCATCATATATGCTTGTCTGATAAGACATAAAGGGCATATCACATATTACAAATGCATTTTTTACACCTCGCATTACTGCAGAGCAATGATGAAGCATATCCTCCATCGTGACTGAAATGGTGTCAGGGTAGCCTAACATTACATTACCTAATGAGTCGCCTACAAGTATACAGTTTACACCTGCCGCGTCTACAAGAGTTGCAGTCGAATAATCATAGGCTGTTACCATTGAGATTTTCTCGCCGCTTTCTTTCATTTTGGCAAAATCTGTTGTTTTCATTGTAAAATCGTTTCTCCTTCCGTAAATACAAATGTCTGCGTCCATTCCCTTTTCGGGTAACAGCGCATCAATAATCAAATTTTACACCATTTTGGATTATATCACATTCAATCAAAAATTACAATAGTTAAATCTATAATTTTATTTTCTATGGAATAATCTTTTCGTTGAGATTTCTCACAAAAAATTAACCTTATATAATAAAAAAGGCGGTAACTCAACTTTGTGAGAATGAACCGACCCTATTTAATTTTATAAAGAGGCGGTTTATGATTTACAATAAAACCGAATACTTTTTATAAATCATCTGAAATCTTTTACAAAAGAGTAGGGATTTTTTATAATCGGTTTTATAAAAAAACAAAAGAGATTTTATAAAACTTTTGACAGATTTTATAAAATCTCTAATATTGTTTATAATGTGCGGAACTTCGCAACAACACCAGTTATGCATATAAAAAGACATCTACAATTCAATTTACTGCGAGATTACAGCAAAAAGTTCGTTTAACAAAAAATCGAGTTATAAGTAGTTAAACGCAAAAAACCGTTGCACAACAACGGTTTTTAAACTCTTGGATTATCCAAAATATATATCTCTGTCAGTTAATTATGCTCACAATCCACGATTACTCATCTTCTGACTGCTCTAAAACCTTATTATACTCTGCTAAAATCGCATCTTCTAGCATCAATCGCATATCGCGGTTAATAGGATGTGCTATATCCTTAAACTCACCGTCCTGCGTTTTTCTGCTGGGCATCGCTGTAAATAATTTGTCCTGTCCTTCAATTATTTTAATGTCATGCACCACAAAGGAGTCGTCAAAGGTTACAGATACAACTGCCTTCATTTTGCTCTCAGCAGAGTTCTCAGTCAGAATTTTTTTAACCCTGATGTCCGTAATCTTCAAGAGTTTCACCACCTTCCTTTTAAACAAGGTATAATTTTTCTTGTAGTCTGTCCAGTGATG
>JAZOBR010000091.1:0-11958 GCA_045596105.1 Candidatus Ornithomonoglobus sp. | reverse complement strand
GCTTGTCCGGTGTTATTTTTGTTTTCAAACAAGGTGTATAAAATTTCTTGAAAAAATTGTATAAAATTATTATATAAAACAATTGCAAAAAATGACGAATTATGATATAGTTTATATATAAACAAAAATAAAGGGCCTATGAAGAAAAGGAGACACAAAATGACCGGTTCATTTAACGAAGTTACAACAAACGCAACACCGACGGTTGGTAAGCTGAGTGTTATCAGTATGAAGGGCTGTGAGGAGTTCGCATCAAAGGTTGATTGGTACTTGCGTGATATGCGTAAGGCAGAGGATGGAGATGTTGAGACATATGTTACCCACATTACTTGTCCGAGATTCGGCACAGGTGAGGGTAAGGCAGTAGTAGACGAAACAGTAAGAGGTCATGATGTGTATATTATCTGTGACTGCTTTAACTACAGCGTTACATATAATATGTATGGCTTCCAGAACCATATGAGTCCCGATGACCATTATCAGGACCTGAAGCGTATTATTGCGGCTATGGGTGGTAAGGCAAGACGTGTAACAGTAGTTATGCCCATGCTTTACGAGGGCAGACAGCACCGCAGAAGCGGTCGTGAGTCACTTGACTGTGCGATTATGCTTCAGGAACTTTCAAAGATGGGTGTTAAGAATGTTATTACCTTCGATGCTCATGACCCAAGAATTGTAAATTCAATTCCTCTGTCAGGCTTTGACGATGTTCAGCCCACATATCAGATGATTAAGGCGCTTTTGAACACAGTATCGGATGTTAAGTTCAATAAGTTTGACACAGTTGTTATTTCACCTGATGAGGGCGGTATGTCAAGATGTATGTACTATAGCTCGGTCCTTGGTCTTGACCTTGGTATGTTTTATAAGCGTCGTGACTACTCACGCATTGAGAATGGTAAGAACCCCATCGTTGCTCACGAGTATCTTGGCCGTGACGTTGACGGCAAGGATGTTATCATCGTAGATGATATGATTTCATCAGGTGAGTCAATGATAGACGTTGCAACAAAGCTAAAGAACCAGGGTGCAAAGAGAATTTTTGTGTTCTCATCCTTCGGCTTGTTCGTAAATGGTCTTGAGGTATTTGATGAGGCATATTCAGCCGGCATCATCGATAAGATTTTCACAACAAACCTGATTTACCAGAATCCCGGTCTTGCAGAGCGTGAGTGGCACCAGACAGTTGATATGTCTAAGTATGTTGCATTGCTGGTAGATACTCTTAACCACGATGAAACAATTTCAGGTCATCTTAATCCTGTTACTAAGATTAACAACATCATTGAGAAGAAGGGTGCCAAATAATTTACAGTTTTTTAATAAATGCATATTGATTTTTTTCGCCAATAGTGGTATTATAGTATTGTCTTATACAGAGGCGAAACATAATTTTGCTGCTGTTTGGAATATAACAGCAGCTTTTTTATTAAACATATTTCAGGAGGAAAAGAAAACATGGCACAGAATAAGAAAATGAGCGGTATTACATGGATAATGACAGGTGTAATTGTAGTTGTATTGGCACTTGGTGTATACGCAGTAAGCGGACCAATTGGAGATATCATTCAGAAGACTAAATCAGAGAAGGCTGCAGAGCGTTTGATGGCAGGTGAGGGTACAGTTGCAGATATGGCAGATTTGTCAGGGTTGTCAGTTGACGAGTATCTTGCACAGTACAATGTCACCGCAGAGGACAATATCACAGGCAGCAGTAAAATGGTAGACTTCGAGAACGTTTTGTCAATTGCTGAGTACTGTGATTATGCAGGCGTTACCTATACTGAGGAGGACTTCAATGCATACAAGACAGAGAAGGAATTGGGTGAAGATGTAACACTTGATTCAACCGACTCAGAAGTTAAGACAGGCTTCTTAACATACGTATATGAGAAGCAGCAGGCAGAGCAGGAGGCTTCAGAATCAGCTGATACAACAGCGACCACTGATGAAAAGGCAAGATCAATTGCAGATGTAGTTCCAGCAGAATAATAAAGGAGAGTTTTAAAGATGGATGAGAAGAAGTTAGAAAATTTAGAGGCAGAGGCAGTTGAGACAGAGGCTGTGGAGGAAGTAGCTGAAGAAGTAGTTGCTGAGGAGGTTGTCGAAGAGGTAGCCGAGGAAACATCTGCAGAGGCTTGTGAGTGTGAAGGTGAGTGTAAGTGCGATGGTGAATGCGAGTGCGATGGTGAATGTACTTGCGGATGCAATGCAGAAGGCATAACCGATGGGGATTTTGAGAAGACTGCCTTTGACGACAGTGTTAAAAAGGGTCTTGGCGGCGGTGCCGTTGCGGGTATTGTTGCAGGTATTGTTGCGATAGTTCTTATTATTGCATGGGTTGGCGTGTATGTTGTGGGTATTCTTAACCCCTATAATATGATGTATGTTGACACAACGGGCAAGACTCTTGGTGAGGTAGCTGAGGAAAGCGGTATGACTGTTAAGGAGTATAAGGAATTTTCTGGTCTGCCTGCATATATGCCTGCATCAACAAACGAGAATGCGGTAAACAACTCAATCAAGCTATCATCAATTGTTGAGAGCAGTGGTCTTGAGTTCAGTCAGTTCGCAGAGTTCTATGGCTGGGGAGACGATATTACACCCGATTCAACAGTAGGTGAGGGTCTTTCGGCAACAAAGCTATCAGTTATTATAGGTTCAGACGAGGCAAACTTCCAGGAGTTCAGAGACTTCTATGGTTTCGGTCAGGAAATCACACCCGATACACTGTACGGTGATGTAAGAAAGATAATTGATAAGAAGGCTAAGGCTGACAGAATAGCTGAGGAAAAGTCTGCAAAGACAGATACAGATACAGAGACTGAGACAGAAGCTCCTGCAGAGGAAGAAGCTCCTGTAGAGGAAGCCCCCGTAGAGGAAGCAGAAGGTGTTTAATTTGTGAGGTCTGAAAAATGAGCGACGAATTAGAGGTTAAAACTGAAGAATCTGTCGCATCATCCTATGGCGGATTCAAAACAAAGAAATTCTGGATAAAGCTTGCCATTGTTGCGGTGATTGTCCTTGTAGGAGGCTTTTTGATTACAAGATATATGTCATATTCGGGCATTATAAATCCCTATGAGCATGATTATATTGATGTAACAGGAAAAACGGCAGAGGACATAGCAAAGGAAAAGGGTATGGAATATAACCAGTTCCTTAAGCACTATGGCTTGCCTGAGGATATGCCGCGAAGCACCCATGAGCGTGCGGTATTCTACAACATTCCCGTAGGAGTTGTGGTTGAACGCAGTGCAAATGTTGGCACCTTCGATAAGCTTAAGGCAGAAATGGGTTGGGGTGACGAAATAACCGAGTCAACAACTATCGGTGAGGCCCTTGACATAACAACGCTTTCCGCATATGTGGGAGAAGAACAGCTTCAGCGTTTCAAGAGTCTTTACGAATTGCCTGATGATGTAACAGGCGATACCCTGTATGGTGAGGTGAGAAACCTCGTCGATTCCAAGGAAAAGGATTTTCGCGAAGCAAGTGATTCCAGAGAGTCATATAAGAAATAAGAGAAAACGAGGAGAAATCCTCGTTTTTTTGTATTTACAAAGGTCAATTTTTATGGTATAATGTAATTAGTATAATAAATTGGAGGGGTGTCGATATGATTTCACAGGAAAAAATAGAGTTTATTGAATTTATGATACAGTCAGATGTTTTGAGATTTGGTGATTTTGTTACCAAAAGTGGCAGAAATACACCATATTTCATCAACACAGGCAATTACCGTACAGGTAAACAGATTGCAATTCTGGGCAAGTTTTATGCAAAGCTTGTAAAGGACACTGTAGGAGAGGAGTTTGACTGTATGTTTGGCCCTGCCTATAAGGGGATTCCTCTTGCGGTAGGCTGTGCGGCAGCTTTATATAATGAGTTTTCAATTGACAAGCCCTATTTCTTCAACCGTAAAGAGGAGAAGGACCATGGTGAGGGTGGCTCAATCGTGGGCTACAAGCCTCAGGATGGTGACAGGGTAATAATAATCGAGGATGTTATTACCGCAGGTACTGCACTTCGTGAGACAATGCCCGTCCTTAAGGGTGCCGCAAAGGTTTCGGTAAAGGATATGTTCATATCAGTTAACCGATGCGAGGTTGGTAATACTCCCGGGAAGACCACCATTATGGAGGTGGGTGAGGACTTTGGTATAAATGTTCACGCCATTGTTACGGTTAAGGATATTTATGAGTATCTTAAGACCACAGGCAAGTATGTGGATATGATTCCGAAGATGGAAGCATATATGGAAAAGTATTGTGTTCTTTAATGAGAAGGGATTGATAATATGAAATTCAAGAAGCTACTATTGGCTTTGGCGATTGTAGGAGTTATCGGCTCCTTTGCAACAGGCGTTATGGCAGAAAATGATGTGGTGTCAGTTAAGGTGGATAACGAGACGGTTGTGTTTGGGGACCAGACACCTGTCATTGTTGAGGGTCATACCCTTGTCCCCATCCGTGCCGTATTTGAAAAGGCAGGAGCAGAGGTAACATGGGACCAGCCTACACAGACGGCAACTATTTCAAGGGATGGCTACATCGTTACAATCAAGTATGGTGAAAAGGTGATGTACCGTAATGGAGAGGCAATTGAGCTTGAACAGCCTGCGGACGTTATTAACAACAGAACTATGATTCCTGTTCGAGCTATTGCGGAGGCAATGGATTTTGCAGTTACATGGGACGGACATCATAGCCTTATCCTTGTATCAACTACAGGCAAGCCCTACCGTCCTTTCGCATTCCTGAAGACAGGCTTCCGTACCCTTAGTGACCAGGCGGAATTCTATTCAGACGGCGGTGCAATGCAGGATATAGACCTTGATGGTGATGGCAAAATGGAGATGGTTGAGTTTTCACGCTCGGATGATTTGTTCACAGACCCCACACCTGTGCTTGTAATCAATGGTATCGACTATACAGGAGGTCTTGGTGCAATCACAAGCGTTCACTCAATGGCAGTGGTGGATATTGACACTAAGGATGATACAAAAGAAATCATCATAAGTGAGAACGGTGATGCTCTTACAGCGAGATTCTACAGATATGACAATGGTATTCTGAAGATATTGAAGGAAGGTGATGAGGCATCGAAGATTCCTTACGCGTCACAACTATTACTTAGCGGTACAGGGTATCTGATTTCAGACCTTACAGGTGTATGCTTCACAGACATTATGGTTACAGGCAGCCTGTATCGTCTTGAAAATGACAGTGTACCCCTAAGAAGAATGAATGCAATCGAGTCAATTTTTAATCGTAATCTATATAACACATATAACGATAATATGCTATACCATATTATCTATACAAAGAGCTATCAGCCCGGCTCATACAAGGATATGACAGATGTCGGTGTT
The DNA here is from genome assembly GCA_045596105.1 of Candidatus Ornithomonoglobus sp. Taxonomy (GTDB): domain Bacteria; phylum Bacillota; class Clostridia; order UBA1381; family UBA1381; genus Ornithomonoglobus. Next base: position 6,584 of record JAZOBR010000091.1, on the reverse strand, counting down.
ATTTCTTCACAGGACCTTGAGTCCTTTAAGCTTCTTAACGGTTATCACGATGAGGATGATAAGAAGTATATCGAGCTGTATATTGAACTGCCCAACGGTGAGAAGGCAGTAATAACACCTTACAGATCATAAATCGGAGGTGGTTTGAATGTTCAGGCGTGTTATTTGTATGCTTGTGGCGGTTATGATGGCATCATCGGTTGTTGTGGGCGCTTATGATATAGTAAATCTGCCCCACTCTATGACCTTTGCTGAGGCACTTGGTGCATACAGTGTAAGCTCCATTGAATCTGCCACCATAAGTGATATTGATAAAAATACATATAAAGCGCTTTCACGCAGTGAGATAAAGGAGTTTTACAATATTGCCAAGGATATCACAGTATGGCGTAAGGTAAACCCTACACCCTTCAGGGGTGCCTGTGTAAATTTCAAGATGTCCAATGGTGATACTATAAGCTACTATTATAATGCAGGTATCCAGGTAGGCAAATACGGTGAGGCTAACTTTATATGCTATATGCCGCCACAGTCTTCACAGGAGGAGCTGTTGTTCCTGCTGTCGAGCTACTATGACTCCGAGGATGATGTATATGGTGGCGCACAGTGGAATGTGGTAACCAACAAGGATTTTTTGAAGCTTCCCAAGGCAGAGTGGGCAAAGGAGTCAATCAAGGAGGCGGCAGGAAAGTCTCTTGTTCCGTATTACTTCACAGATAAATATGAAAAGAATATAACCCGAGAGGAAATGGCAATTCTTATTTGTAACTTCATTGCTGTTGCCGGTGGCTATGCCGATATGAATGCGTATATGAAAGCAACACAGACCGTATATCTTCATGGTAGCTTTAAGGATTGCAAGGATAGGGATGAATCTATTGATTGTCTTTATGCCTTGGGTTTAATTGATGGTGTTGATGGTGTTAATTTTAATCCCGATGGATTAGTAACCCGTCAGGAGGCGGCGGCATTTATGTCCCGTACCGCGAAGCTGTTTATGTATGTCGGCACCAATTCCAACTTCAAATCCGCAGATTGGAGCAAGGTGGGCAAGTGGGCAGAGTTCCCCGTAAGATGGTGCATCGATAAAGGCTTTTTGAGACTTGATGACGATAATAAGATTTATCCCCAGGATAATATGACAGTGGAGCAGGCAATAACAGTTCTCAGTAGGATGTATGATAGTGCAACCTATTGGGAGTTCTGATGTATTGCCTAAATTGCGCAGACTGTTTGACTATGAACGAAATCGACCCACTAACCAATACAAATCGAATATAAAACTGCGTTTTAAATTCGCAGTTTTATTCTTTTAATAAGGAAGAGAAGGAGGAAGAGCTTTGAAAATTGGAAATCTGGAATTAAATAATAATGTTTTTCTTGCTCCCATGGCAGGAATAACCGACAAGCCCTTCCGAGAGCTTTGCCGTGAGTTTGGCGCGGGACTTGTATACAGTGAGATGGTCAGTGCCAAGGGACTTTATTATAAGGATAAAAAAACTGCGTCTTTGATGGATATAGCAGGGGAAAGCCCTGCGGCTATTCAGATATTCGGCTCCGATGCCGATATAATGGCAGAGGTAATTCCGCAGGTGATGGAATTTAAACCCGATATTATTGACATCAATATGGGATGCCCGGCACCGAAGATTGTAAACAACGGTGACGGCTCCGCACTTATGAAAAATCCGCCGCTAATGGGTGAGATTGCCAGAAAGGTTGTAGACGCGTCACCTGTGCCTGTAACAGTTAAAATGCGTATGGGCTGGGATAGTGACAATGTTCTGGAGTCTGCGAAAATTGTAGAGGCGGCAGGTGTCAGTGCCATATGTATCCATGGAAGAACAAGAAAGCAATTCTATAGCGGAGAGGCAGATTGGGATGCCATAAAAAGGGTTAAGGAAGGAGTAGGAATCCCCGTTATCGGCAATGGTGATATATGGTTTGCCGAGGATGTGGTGGCAATGCTCGATTATACAGGCTGTGATGCAGTTATGATTGCCCGAGGAGCGCAGGGAAACCCTTGGATATTTAAGCAAGCACAGGAGCTTTTATGTGAGGGCGAGATTAAAACGATGCCCACACCAAAGGAACGGCTAAGGGTGTGCATAAGACATGTTGAAAGGCTTTGTGATGATAAAGGTGAGGGGCGTGGCATAAAAGAGGCTCGAAAGCATATTGCATGGTATATTAAAGGCCTGAAGGGGGCGTCGCAAATCAAGACAGAAATCTTCAAAATTAGTGATTTTGCTACAATGCACTCCGTATTAGAGGATTATATTGAAAAAAATTTATAAAATTAAAAAAACATATTGAAAAGTTTGGATTTTATTGGTATAATAAATAAAATAAACTAAAAATACAGCTCGATGGGAAGGAGTTATGACAATGGATAAGTTTGCAAAAGAAGGACTTACTTTTGATGATGTACTATTAGTTCCGCAGGAATCTAATATTACACCTAACATGGTTGAGCTTGGAACACAGCTTACTAAGAAGATAAGACTAAACATACCGTTTATGAGTGCGGCTATGGATACTGTTACCGAATCACAGATGGCAATCGCAATTGCCCGTGAGGGCGGTATCGGTATTATTCACAAGAATATGACGATTGAAGAGCAGGCGGCAGAGGTTGACAAGGTAAAGCGCTCAGAGAACGGCGTTATTGCAAACCCCTTCAGCCTTTCTAAGAAGCACACATTAAAGGATGCTGACGATTTGATGGCATCATACAGAATTTCAGGTGTGCCCATAGTTAATGAGGACAATGTGCTTATCGGTATTATCACAAATCGTGACCTTAGATTTGAAACAGACTTCTCAAAGAAAATCGAGGAATCAATGACATCAGAGAATTTGATTACTGCTCCTGAGGGTACAGACCTTAAGGAGGCTCAGAAGATTCTTTCAAAGTATAAGGTAGAGAAGCTTCCCATCGTTGATAAGGATATGCACCTTAAGGGTCTTATTACAATCAAGGATATTGAGAAGGCAGTTCAGTATCCCAACTCAGCTCGTGACGAGCAGGGCAGATTGCTTGCAGGTGCGGCAATCGGCGTAACAGACGATTGTCTTGATAGAGTAAAGGCATTGGTAGATGTAGGTGTTGACGTACTTGCTCTTGACAGTGCTCATGGTCATTCCCAGAATATTATCAATAAGGTAAAAGAAATAAAGGCAGCTTATCCCGATATTCAGCTTATCGCAGGAAACATTGCTACTGCAGAGGCTGCAAAGGCACTTATTGTTGCAGGTGCTGACTGCTTGAAGGTTGGTATCGGCCCAGGCTCAATCTGTACAACTCGTGTGGTTGCAGGTATTGGAGTTCCTCAGATTACAGCTATTTATGATGTATATCAGGAAGCAAAGAAGTATGGTATCCCAGTTATCGCAGATGGCGGTGTTAAGTATAGCGGTGACTGCGTTAAGGCAATCGCGGCAGGTGCTAACGTAATTATGATGGGTAGCTTGCTGGCAGGCTGTGATGAGAGTCCCGGAGAGTTCGAGATTTATCAGGGCAGACGCTTCAAGGTTTACCGTGGTATGGGCTCATTGGCGGCAATGGAAAAGGGCTCAAAGGACAGATACTTCCAGACAGGCTCAAAGAAACTAGTTCCCGAGGGCGTTGAGGGTAGAGTGCCTTACAAGGGCTCACTTTCAGATTCAATCTTCCAGCTTATCGGCGGTCTTCGCAGTGGTATGGGTTACTGCGGCACTCCCACAATAGAGGACCTAAAGGAGAAAGGTAAGTTTATCAGAATTACAGGTGCAGGCTTGAAGGAGTCACATCCCCATGATATTTATATCACAAAGGAAGCTCCCAACTATAGTTACAATACACAGGGTTAATAATATTAAGAACCGATTTTTCAATCGGTTCTTTTTGTGTTTTGAAACGCAATAAAGATTTTACGAAAAGTAATTACAAATTAACAATATCGTAACAACTATAGTGAAATGGGCACGAAAAAAACGATATTTAGTTAATGACATTTGATGAATCCACCATATATTGAATTAGGAATTTACGCCCAAAAGTGGCTTTTAGAAATAAAATGGGAAAAAATAGGAGAAAACAAGGGCTATATTACAGTAATATTACACAGCGTTTGCAAATATACTACAAAATGAAGTGTACAAAACTGTAGTTTATCTTAACAATTTTGTAACTATTCTTAAAAAATACTTGACATTATGGGTAAAATATGTTAGAATGAGCATTGTAAACTGTAAAAGTTATGTTTTAGTTTATTAAAAGATTATCAAAAGCAAGAGAAAAAGAAAATATCACGAAGACAGAAAAATGCACATCTCAACGAAAGTTCGTATGAGAGAATCTTGCCAAGAACAGGGCGGGAGAAAAGGAGAGATTAATTCTTTATGAAAATCGTACAGAAAATGATTCTCAGTGCAATTTCATTAACTGCGATTCTTGGAACCACAGTCTTTGGTGCAGATTTAAGCACCTGGGCAGTTCCTGGTTATCAGTCAGCGAGTGAAGCAGGCTTAGTTTCATATTCGGTTGTATCGAACAATCTAAAGGATTCCATCACTCGTGAGGAATTCTGTGAACTTGCAATGAATTTGTACAGAAAGCTCACTAATGAGCAACTGCCTGTAAATGTGGGGTCACCCTTCACAGATACTGACAGCTTAGCTGTTGCACAGGCATATAGCTACGGAATCGTCCAGGGTACAAGTGACACAACATTTACTCCGGACAGACTAGTAACAAGAGAAGAAATGGCAAAGATGCTTGTAAGCCCACTTCCAGCAAGTGAGGTTGTGTTTATCATTGCAGATGGAGCAGATATGGCGTACGTCTCCGCTTTTGAGGACGGCAACAAGGTTAGCTCCTGGGCAATGTCATCAGTTAATACCGTACTTAATTATGAGCTTATGACAGGTATGAGTGACACTACTCTTGCTCCGTTAAACGCGACATCAAGAGAGCAGGCAATCGTAAGCGTTAATCGCTCATATGAGAAGTTTGCGAAGAAGGGTTACTCAGCAGTATCAATGCCCGAAATCATTCTACCTGAGGACGGAGCGAAGATTACAACAAAGTCATTTGTTGTTGACTGGGAAGGCACAAAGAACGCAACAAGCTATCATGTTATAATTAAGGACGAAAGAGCAAAAGCAGTATTTTTAAAGGATGTAACAAAAGAAAGCATAACTATCACAAATACTGCATTATCAAACGGAAATTACTCGATAATGGTAGGAGCTGTTTTAGAGGATGGCTCTGAAGTTTACAGTTTACCGGTTGATTTCACTTATGAATATAAGAAGAACCCAACAGTTCTTTCAACCAATTTGGCTAAGGATTTCATAGCCAAGAACCCTGAGGCTCAGAAAATCATTGATTATGCCGAGACCTTTCTGGGAACACCTTATGTATGGGGCGGTACAACTCCTGCGGGATTTGACTGCTCAGGCTTTGTACAGTATGTATACGGTAAAAATGGATACAATCTTACAAGAACTACATACACTCAGTGGGCAAAGGATGGCGTGGATGTCGCACGTGAGGACTTAGAGCCTGGTGACCTGATATACTTCGGTTACGGAGACTCACCTTCACATGTTGGTATCTATGTAGGTGACGGAACAATGATTCACTCACCTAGAACAGGTGATGTTATCCGTTACAGCTCAATTGAGAGTGGTTATTATGATAACTGCTACTTGGGTGCAAGAAGAATTATAAAGTGATACAAAAAAGACAAGATTCGTAAGGATCTTGTCTTTTTATGTGAAATCGAAAGTCACAGTGTAACAAAAGGTCACAGTCGTCTTGCACCGTCTGTGACCTCTTTATATATTGCTCAGTAGCTCTGACCACCCCGTAATATAGCGGTCGGAGTACCGTATGAGCCTATCCTTATCGTGGGCGTTCGTTTTGTCGGCTATTGCAACCGTTCTAAAACCTGCACCCCTTGCACTGGTTATGCCTGTTATAATATCCTCATATATTGTACAATCCTCGGGACTTAACCCAAGACGCTTTTCGGCAAGAAGATAAATATCGGGACTTGATTTACTGCACTCTTAATAGTAATTATGTCCAATCAGTACAAAGACTATTGTAGCACAAAGAGTCAGTATTTGCAAGTCAAAAATTTACAATTTTATTAGTATTTTGTGCATTATGTGTAAAGTGGGGTAGTGTGGAAATGCTTTTTATACCTAAATAACAAAAAAGAAAAATTTTTCAAAAAATGCTTTTCAAATGTGTATTTATGTGGTATAATAGACTTGTTTAAGTAGGATTTAATTCTATTAAAGCTTACGGAAATTAGAGTAGACTCAGAGGTCGGCTCTATAAATATGAAATTTTATGTGCAGGAGGAAAAAACCATGACACAAAACAAGACAGTTCTTGCTTGGATAAAGGAAATGGCAGATCTTTGCCAGCCTGAAAAGCAGATTTGGATTGACGGTAGCGAAGAGCAGTTGGAGGCTCTAAGAGCTGAGGCTGTTGCAACTGGTGAAATTATTAAGCTAAACGAAGAGAAGCTCCCCGGCTGTTACTATCACAGAACAGCAGAGAATGATGTTGCTCGTGTAGAGGACAG
>JAZOBR010000090.1:0-3164 GCA_045596105.1 Candidatus Ornithomonoglobus sp. | reverse complement strand
AAGGGTGGCGTTAATCGTGCAAGTGTCGGCGTACAGTCCTTTAATAATGATGAATTGAAGGCGGTGGGCAGAATCCACGATTCAGACACCGCATATAATACAGTTTTATCCTTATATAATAACGGCTTCACCAATATATCCATTGACCTTATGGCATCCTTGCCCATGCAGACCGAGGAGAGCTTTAAGCATACCCTCGATACTGCGGTAAAGCTCCCGATTAAGCATATAAGTGTGTATAGCCTTATAGTGGAGGAGGGCACACCCTTGTGCGAAAGGTACAAATTGGGTGAGTACAAGGAGATTGATGAGGAGACAGACCGTTTCCTATATAAATATACAAATGATTTCTTAGGCAGTAATGGCTTTGAGCGTTATGAGATTTCAAATTATGCCTTGTCGGGTTTTTGCTCAAAGCACAACAAGAAATATTGGAGTTGTGAGGAATATATCGGCATTGGTCTTGGTGCGAGCTCTTATAGGGATGGCAAGCGGTACAAGAATGTGGATGATATGGAAAGCTATCTTCAGGGAATCACAATTGATGAGGACAGCGTGGAGGAATTGACCCGAGAGGATATGATGGGTGAATTTATGATGCTGGGTCTTCGCAAGCGTGAGGGCGTAAGCCGAAGTGAATTTAACTCTCGCTTTGGCATTGACATGCAGATGCAGTATGGTGATACTATTGATAAGTTCAAAAAGGCAGGCTTCCTCGAAACGGTAGGGGAAAATGTTCGCCTTACCGAGTCGGGGATGGATATTTCAAATAGTGTAATGTGTGAGTTTTTGCTATAAAAGCAGGGACTCATACACAATTTATCTAATAAATAAATATGGAATTGGCATTTGTATATAAAAATACAATAAAAATGAGAAAAATAAGAAAAAATGCTTGACAACACTTGTACGGTATGATAATATTATACCGATAGAAAAAAAGGTTCTTTTTTTTTGCTGTGATTTTTACGGCAAGGAACCCGAAATAATTAACGGAGGTAGAAGAAATGAGAGTTAAAATCACACTTGCTTGTCAGGAATGTAAGCAGAGAAACTACAACACAATGAAGAACAAGAAGAATGACCCGGACAGACTTGAGATGAACAAGTACTGTAAGTTCTGCAGAAAGCACACAACACATAAGGAAACAAAGTAATCGGGTTAAAAATAGAGGAGAATTATTATGGCAGAGGCAAAGAAGTCAATATTCTCAAAGGCTGGAAAGTTCTTTAAGGAGACAAAGTCAGAGCTTAAGAAGGTTACATGGCCAAGCTGGGCATCAATCAAGAAGAATACAGGCGTTATCATTGCATTCGTTGTAATTGTCGGCTTGTTTTTGTTTGTATGCGATGTGGTATTCGGCGGACTTAGAAATCTATTCGTTAACTTATTTTAATAGGTAGAGAGTTCTAAATCGTCGAAAGGAGCGTTATAAATGGCTGTGGAAGCAAAATGGTATGTTGCTCACACTTATTCAGGTTATGAGAATAAGGTTAAAGAGAGTATTGAAAAGACAGTAGCAAACCGTGGCCTTAGCGATATGATTATGGACATCAAGGTGCCCATGGAAAATGTCGTGGAAAAAAAGGGTGACACGGAGAAGGTTGTTCAGAGAAAGATATTCCCGGGCTATGTTGTAATCAAAATGGTTATGAACGATGAGAGCTGGTATGTTGTACGTAATACACGTGGCGTAACAGGCTTTGTAGGCCCCGGTTCTAAACCCGTTCCTTTGACAGAGGCTGAGGTTGAGCGTATGGGCGTTGAAACAGTACGTCACGCTGACATCGACTATAAGGTGGGTGACTTGGTAGAAATCAAGTCAGGTCCTATGGAAGGATTCTCAGGCAACGTTGAGAAAATCGACCAGGAGACAGGCACTCTTTGGGTTACTGTTTCTATGTTCGGTAGAGAAACATCGGTTGAAATCAACCATTTACAGGTTTCTCATGCAGGTTAATTTGATTTATACGAAGGATTCCCTTCTATAAATAAACAGGCGTAAAAAGCGCCGTCCCTCTGGTAACAGTGGGAGGACAGGAAATGTCCGTATTACCACAATAGCGTAAGGACGCTATAAAGAATTAAGGAGGTGGCCGTAATGGCACAGAAAGTAGCAGGTTACATTAAATTACAGATTCCGGCCGGCAAAGCTACACCGGCACCGCCCGTTGGTCCCGCTTTGGGTCAGCATGGTGTAAACATTATGCAGTTTACAAAGGAATTTAATGAGAAGACAGCAAAGGACGCAGGTTTGATTATTCCTGTAGTAATTACCGTTTACGCTGACCGTTCATTCTCATTCATCACAAAAACTCCCCCCGCATCTGTACTTATCAAGAAGGCTTGTAAGCTACAGAGTGGATCAGGCGTTCCCAACAAGACTAAGGTTGCAACAATCTCAAAGGCAGATGTTGAGGAAATCGCTAAGACAAAGATGCCTGATTTGAATGCAGCATCATTAGAGGCAGCTATGAGCATGATTGCAGGTACTTGCAGAAGCATGGGCGTAGTTGTAGGTGACTAATTTAGGAAGAGAGTTTAAGTGGGAGAGAGTTATCTCGTATAACCACGAAGGAGGATTAAGAAATGTTCAGAGGTAAGAAGTACAAGGAAAGTGTTAAGCTTGTAGATAAGACAATGCTTTATGAGACCGTTGAGGCTATGAAGCTTGTTACACAGACTGCTAAGGCAAAGTTTGACGAGACAGTTGAAGCTCACATTAAGCTTGGTGTTGACTCAAGACATGCTGACCAGCAGGTTAGAGGTGCGATTGTCCTACCCCATGGTACAGGTAAGAGCACAAGAGTGTTGGTGTTCGCTAAGGGTTCTAATGCAGACGCAGCTACAGCTGCAGGCGCTGACTATGTTGGCGAGATGGATCTTTGTGAGAAGATTCAGAAGGAAAACTGGTTTGATTTCGACGTTGTTGTTGCAACTCCCGATATGATGGGTGTTGTAGGTCGTCTAGGTAAGGTACTAGGTCCTAAGGGTCTAATGCCCTCACCCCAGGCCGGTACAGTAACAATGGACGTTGAGAAGGCTGTTAAGGAAATTAAGGCTGGTAAGATTGAGTATCGTCTTGATAAGACAAACATCATTCACTGCCCCATTGGTAAGGTTTCATTCGGTGCAGAGAAGCTTCAGGAGAACTTCGAGGCAC
>JAZOBR010000089.1:0-10774 GCA_045596105.1 Candidatus Ornithomonoglobus sp. | reverse complement strand
ATTTTTTTCATAAAGATCTCCAATCCTTTATAGCCTACTTGTTCGTAATATTATGTCGATTCCTGTAATATCCGATTTAAACAAAATACTCTGTCTACCATAAAAATGGTCATTGCAATTGCTCCTCTGCCTTTTTAAGCTCTTCCTTTATATATGATAGCTCTGACAGTTTTTCTACTACTGCCGCAACATCCAATAGCTCTGTATTGGATGAATTAAACTCTGTAAGTATGTTTCTCTCCTCGTCACCTACGTGGAAATACTTGTCGTAGTTCAAATCACGCTTATCTGCAGGGACACGGTAGAAATTACCCATATCAATAGCGTTTGCACATTCTTCGTTTGTCAATAGAGTTTCATACATCTTCTCACCATGACGGATACCGATGACCTTTACCTCAGTTTTGTCATCATTATCAAACAGTCCCTTGACTGCCTTTGCAAGCACCTCAATCGTACAAGCAGGTGCCTTTTGTACCATTATATCACCGCTATCGGCGTTCTCAAATGCATACAACACCAAATCAACGGCTTCCTCAAGTGACATTACAAAACGAGTCATATCAGGAGCTGTGATAGTAATAGGCTTACCGCTTCTTATCTGGTCAATCCACAGGGGTACAACACTACCACGTGAGCATAGTACATTACCATATCGGGTACAACAGATTGATGTCTTATCAGGTGATACTGTTCTTGACTTTGCAACAACCACCTTTTCCATCATTGCCTTTGATGTACCCATCGCATTTACAGGGTATGCCGCCTTATCGGTTGACAGACAGATTACCTTCTTAACCCCTGCCTCAATTGCGGCTGAAAGCACATTTTCCGTTCCAAGAACATTTGTCTTAACTGCCTCAATTGGGAAAAACTCACATGAGGGGACCTGCTTTAGTGCGGCAGCGTGAAATATGTAATCAACACCGTGCATTGCGTTCTTAACACTGCCTAAATCCCTTACGTCACCAATATAGAACTTAATCTTATTGCTGACCTCAGGATACTTTGCCTGATACTCGTGACGCATATCGTCCTGCTTTTTCTCATCTCGTGAGAAAATGCGAATCTCACCTATATCCGTATCTAAAAATCTGTTTAATACTGCATTACCAAAGGAGCCTGTGCCTCCTGTTATAAGTAATGTCTTACCTTTAAAAATGCCCATTATATCTCACCTCTGTTTCCGTACATTTCCTCATAATATGCCTGATACTCACCACTGATTATCTTTTCCCACCAGGGCTTGTTATCAAGATACCACTGCACTGTCTTTACTATGCCGTCATCAAACATTGTTTCAGGTAACCAACCAAGCTCAGTATGTATCTTTGTGGGGTCAATAGCGTATCGCATATCATGACCCTTACGGTCTGTTACATATGTAATCAGGCTCTCAGGCTTATCAAGTATTTTCAGAATTGTCTTAACAATATCAATGTTTGCCTTCTCATTATGACCACCGATGTTGTAAACCTCACCTACTCTGCCGTTATGGATAATCATATCTATAGCTTTGCAATGGTCCTCAACATATAGCCAGTCACGAACATTCAAGCCTTCTCCATATACAGGTAGCGGCCTATCATTCAATGCATTTGCAATCATAAGCGGTATCAGCTTCTCGGGGAAGTGATACGGTCCGTAGTTATTTGAACAACGGGAAATTGTCACAGGCAAGCCGAAGGTTCTGTGGTATGCCAAAACAAGCAAGTCTGCAGATGCCTTTGATGCACTGTAGGGACTTGATGTATGAATCGGCGTTTTCTCTGTGAAGAACATATCAGGTCTGTCAAGTGGCAAATCACCATATACCTCATCGGTAGATACCTGATGATAACGCTTTATTCCATACTTTCTGCAGGCATCCATCAAAACCTGAGTACCTAAAATATTGGTTACCAGAAATACCTCAGGGTCTTCAATGGAACGGTCAACATGTGACTCTGCCGCAAAGTTTACAACCACATCAGGCTTTTCCTTCTCAAACAGACTGTAAACCGCTTCTCTGTCTGCAATGTCTGCCTTAACAAATATAATCTTGTCCATAACATTCTCAAGGGTTTCAAGGTTACCTGCATAGGTAAGCTTATCAAGTACAATAAGCTTGTAATCAGAATATTTTGCTGACATATAATGCACAAAATTACCACCGATAAAGCCTGCACCGCCTGTAATTAATATGTTCATTTATTTACCCTCCGTCAATGAAAGTAGGTATTGTCCGTATTCTGTCATCTTAAGCTCCTCACCTAAAGTACGAAGCTGGTCTGTGTCAATAAAACCACGACGCCATGCGATTTCCTCAAGACATGATATGTAAAAGCCCTGCATCTCCTGAACAGTCTGCACAAAGGCACTTGCCTTAAGCATACCCGCAGGTGTGCCTGTGTCAAGCCATGCCATACCTCTTTGCATAAGCTCAACCTTTAACTTGCCACGCTCTAGATACTCGTTGTTTACTGATGTAATTTCCACCTCACCGCGAGCAGAAGGCTTAACATTCTTCGCAATCTCAACAACATCATTATTGTAGAAATATAGTCCCGGTACTGCAAAGTGTGATTTTGGCTTTTCGGGTTTTTCCTCGATTGATATAACATTATGTGCCTTATCAAACTCAACAACACCAAATGCTGTAGGGTTATTTACGGGATAACCAAATATTACCGCACCCTCAAGAGACTGCTGTGCATTCTTCAGTATCTGTGAGAAGTGGTTACCATAGAAGATGTTATCACCTAAAATCAGGCAAACACTATCATCACCTATAAACTCCTCACCTATGATAAAGGCTTGTGCCAGGCCCTTAGGCTCAGGCTGTACATTATAGAAAATGTTTATGCCAAGCTTCTTACCATCACCCAACAGCTCCTCATAAACAGGAGTATCCTCAGGGGTTGATATAATCAATACCTCTCTTATACCTGCAAGCATCAGAGCTGATAAGGGGTAATATATCATTGGTTTGTCATATATAGGCAATAACTGCTTTGATGTAACCTTTGTCATGGGGTAAAGACGAGTTCCTCGTCCACCTGCTAAAATAATACCTTTCATTTGTTTCTCCTCTTATTTTAGAATAATATCACAAATTCTGTCAACATCCTCAACTGTCAAATCCGCATACAGGGGTAATGTCAGCACCTGCTTAGAAAACCTTTCTGCAATCGGTGTTTCGTTAATCTCAAACATCCCTCTATAGCAAGAGAACTTACTTGTTATCGGGTAAAAATACTTTCTTGCGAAAATGTTATTGGCACCCAGTTCTTCCATCACCGTATCTCTTGACTTGCCAAATTTTTCCTCATCAAACAGTACAGGGAAATATGCATAGTTATGGATCACACCCTCCTGCTCCTTCCATACTGTGATGCCACAAACACCCGACAGGCGTTCTATGTATCTCTTCACCACCGTCTTACGCTTTTCAACCTCTGCATCAATGTATCGTAGGTTACATATGCCCATTGCCGCCTGAAACTCTGTCATTTTGGCATTCATACCAATTGTGGGACATTCCTCTGCTCCTGACATTCCGTAATACTGGTGCATATGTAATTTATCTGTAAGGCCACTGTCACCATACGCAACGCATCCGCCCTCTATTGTGTTAAACACCTTTGTTGCGTGAAAGCTGAACATTGATGCATCACCATACTCACCTACACCCTTGCCATTTACCCTACAACCAAAGGCGTGAGCAGCGTCATATATTACTTTCAGGTTATACTTCTTTGCAAGCCTGTCTATTGCTTCAACATCACACACACTGCCATAAACATGCACAGGTATGATTGCCGAGGTTTTGTCGGTAATCAAAGCCTCAATCTTATTAACATCAATCGTATAGGTTTCAGGGTCTATATCGCAGAACACAGGCGTTAAGCCGTTTCTCACAATAGCCTGTGTGGTGGATACAAACGTAAAGGGTGTTGTTATAACCTCTCCCATTAATCCCAAGGATGCAATCGCTCCCTCCAGAGCAAGATGACCATTTGTAAAAGAATATACATTATTAACCGATAAATAATCAAGCAATCCCTTTTCAAATTCCTGATATTTTGGTCCATAGTGTGTCAGCCATTTAGAATCCCATATTGATGCAATTTCATCAAAGTATTCCTGCATGGGTGGCATTGATGTCTGTGTTACATTTATCTTTTCCATTATAGCTTTTCCTTTCAAAAGTATAAATTACGCATCCTTAATCATATCAACTAGTTCTGCCTGCTTTATGATGTCCTTATAATTCTTTTCTCTTACGGACGCTTCCTCAACACAATCACAGAAATGAATTATTGATTTTGTGAAGGTGTCATCAGGTGATAATTCAATTATCCGTTCACCTTCGTTTGATTTAATAACTGCCGTTGGTTTAAAGCCATTGGGAGCAGTAAGTATTCTGCCTGTTGTAAGACATGCCCGGCTTCCCCATACCTCTAAGTCGCACTTATATGAATTATCCATACCAAAGGTAATCTGTGCCGTCTGTCCCTTTTCATTTACCATTGTTGCCGTTCCGTAAATATCAACCTCAAACTCGTCTGTGTAATTAAGATTTGAGGTGGTGATTTGAGCACTGTCACCTAATAATCTGCACGCAAGCTTAACGGTATAGCCGCCACAATCAAGCAATGCACCGCCGCCAAGCCGTTTATTATATCTAAAATCGTTCAGGGCTCTTTTAGGGAATCCAAAAGCAATTCTGTATAGCCTTATATCCCCTAATTCACCGCTATTAATTATATCCTCTATTTCCTCTATCTGCTTATGGAAATTGAACATATAGTTTTCGTGAACTGCCAGACCCTTCTTCTGAGCCTCTTCAATTATGTACTGTGTATCATAAGAATTGGTAGTGGAGGGCTTTTCCAAAAATACATGTTTATTATGTCTTATTGCCTCAACTGCCCATTTATAATGCAGTGCAGGGGGTAGCGGAATGTAAATAGCGTCAATTTCATCCGAGGCTATCATTTCACCATAGCTTTCAAATACCCTACCGCCGTAGGCTTCCCGAAAAACCTCTGCTTTCTTTCGCTCATTCTCAATCACTGATGTGTCCACATCTGTGTCCCTGCCGTACCACTCTATTGCATTTGCACTCGCTATGCCCACATATTCTGCTCTATCGCATTTTGATATAGCAGGCATAAAGCGTCTCAATGCAATTTCCGAGGGACATATAATACCAATTCTGATTTTACTCATATCTATTTCCTCTCACACTTACCATTCCATTACGGACAAAAGATTTCTTAGTTGAATATTAAGACAATTATTTACTCTTACCAATGAATTAAGAGTCTTATAATCTGTCCAGAAATACCCCTCAGGAAGCTCCTTTATCTCGTCCTTATCAATTTCTATTATTATGTTTCTGTTCTGCTCACAGTAGAATCGACCGCCTTCCTCGGAAAGCAATGTGTCAAACTTAACCTTTTCTTTGTCTTCTATGAGCTTATCAAACAATTCATCAATATGATTATGCACTTCTAAGTCCACATACTCTCTTTGAATGGAAGGTCCTAATTCAATTTTATCAAATGCACCTATTTCAGGATGGCACCTGACTAAAAACTTTCTGATACCGTTATCGATACAGGTAAAAAGGACAAAGGTTGCAATCCCTGTTGCTTCAAACAAAGGCTGTGTCCAATGTCTTACCTCTCTGCCTTCAATTTCTATGTCACAAAATACTACCTTAAAGCTATAGGGTGTTTTTGATGCGTACTCCCCATTATTCACTTCCCAGTTACTAAGAGAGTATAAGGGTACAAACCTTAGCTCGCTTTCATCAAACATCTTATAATTATTGATATAGTGATATATTTCGGTTATATTTGATTCTTCTTGTGTATGTGCAGAATTATATAATGCTCTGTCTTCTACCCTGCCCATTCTTTCCATTTCACTGATGGGAATACAAGAAAGAACTGTTCTTGTGTCCATGTTAACAAGATTGTCGTATCGCATCAATTCCTTGATTTGGGTAAGCGTCATCCAACGATGAGTAGGCAGTATCTCTACCTCCTCGTCAATTTCAATGATTATGTTTCTGTTTCGTTTACCCATAAAGCGTGAGGATTGCTCTGACTGAATCTGGTCAACCACTATCCTGTAATCCTTCGCATTAACAAAATAGTCAAGATATGCAGGTTTTTTACCGCCATGCTTTTGGGTGAAGTTGGACTTTGTTGCCTGAATAGTAGGAGAAATCTGTATTTTATTTATATTTCCAGGCTCAATCTTGGCTTGCATCAGAAAATGCATTTCATTATCAATTCTGCGACAGATAATTCCAAGATAACCAATCTCGTCCTGAATAATTATAGGCTGCTCCGCTGTTACCTTGCCGTCAACAAGCTTTTGTAAGCCCTTTATCACAAAGAAGCTTCTATTCTTGTTTCTTATTTCTCCGGCTTTGTTATCATAAAACCAAAAATCCGAATCATCAAGCTTGTTTTTATGAATAGAAACATGGGTTTCACAATTAAGCTTATTCACCCAATCGAGCAACTCTTTAGTTGTATAACAAGACATCTTATATACTCCTATATACCTTAATTCTCTTCTATCTTCCTTCTCATTGCATCAATATGAGGCTTTTCGTAGACCTCACCATCGAGCTTCATTACCGCCTCACCGCATTTATCATACTCAGCCACAATATATTTAAGCTTTTCTATATCCCAACTAAATACCTCGTTTATTACCTCAACCTGCATGGGGTGAATTGCAAGCTTACCGTCAAAGCCAAGTCTCTTGGAATTTTCTGCAAGCTTTATATATCCCTCTCTGTCTCTGATATTAAGACTCATGGTATCAATAGCCGATTTCCTATATGCCCTTGCATAGGTCACAAGTCGGCTCTTGGGGTATATCAAAAGCTCATCTGTATTCTCCATACCGCAGGCGGTTGTGTAATCCTCCGCACCAAAGGCAAGGGCAAATACTCTTGTGTCCATAGCAAGCTCCTTTATGTTCACCATACCCATAGGTGTTTCAATCAGTGCTATTATATGCTTGTCGGTTAGCTTTGCCAACAAATCAACATCTGCCTTACCTTCTGCCTTTGGCAACATATATCCCATAATGGAAAATCTGTCCAATTGCCCTACCTCCAGGTCAATTCTGTCAGAGTTTACTCTTATAAATATATCCTTATTGTATGAATAGCTCTCCAGAAATGCCGTAAGCCTCATAAGAGCATTGTCCTTATCCTCGGGCAATATTGCGTCCTCAAGGTCGATTATAACGCAATCGGCACTAACTCCACTAACCTTCCCGAGCATTTTCTCCGTTGCGGGAGAAAACAGAAAGCTACGATAATTATTTGTCATGATTTCTTATTAACTCCATAATTTCAAGGACCTTTTCCGCACGCTTACGCATGGGCGGACCAATCATTTTATCCCCATACATTGCAACGCCTGAGCCTTCAAGTGATGCAAGTCTGCATGCCTCAACGATTTCCTCCGAACGCTTAACCTCTTCCTCATCGGGAGTGAAGCAACGGTTTGCAAGGGGTATCTGTCTGGGGCTTAAAATCTGTATACCTGAGAAGCCCATCTCAAAGGAAATGTTTTCCTCATGGATAAAGCCCTCCTCGTTCTGTATTGCAAGATAGGGGGTGTCCATAGGCTGAACGCCTGCGGCACGAGCCGCTATTGAAATAGATGCTCTGGGGTAATCAAAGGAACGAGGCGGTTCCTTGTGCAGACCCTCAAGGTCATTTAGGAAGTCTTCACCGCCAAAGCATACCGCAACTGTTCTCTTTGTCTGCTTACAGATATTATAAATATCCATTACCGCAGATGTTGTTTCAATAAGAGGTGTCAGCTTGAAATGCCCTGTTTCTATGCCGTTTTCTGCCTCAAGCTGTGTGATAAGCTTATCATAATAATCCATATCGGCGG
The DNA here is from genome assembly GCA_045596105.1 of Candidatus Ornithomonoglobus sp. Taxonomy (GTDB): domain Bacteria; phylum Bacillota; class Clostridia; order UBA1381; family UBA1381; genus Ornithomonoglobus. Next base: position 2,852 of record JAZOBR010000089.1, on the reverse strand, counting down.
CAGTATAAACCTTCGAGGGCATAAAGCCTGTTATGTCCTCGTGAAGGACATACTTCAAATCCTCCGACAGCATATTGCTCTCAAGGGGGTTAAGGCGGACAAATACTGTCTTATCCTTGAACACGCCCTTGTCAATATAGCTTTTCAAAATCTTTCTTGCATCCGCCTTAAAGAGTGCAGGAACTGAATCCTCCAAGTCATAAATCAAAGCATCTGCAGGAACTGTAAGTGACTTTTCGATAAACTTCTCTCTGTATGCAGGAACATACATCATATTTCTCAATAACAATCTACTCATAATTACGCCTCTCTTTTCTTAATTAATACGTGACGACGAAACTTGATAACAGGAACATTATCCTGATTATATCCGACAGTTTCTACATAGACAATACCGCGGTCATTCTTACTCTTTGACTCACGCTTGTCCAAAATCTCTGTCTTTGCATAAATAGTATCACCCACAAATGAAGGTGCAAGATGGCTTATACATTCGTAATCAAGGTTTGCTATTGCCTTACCGCTAATGTCGGGGACTGTCATACCCACCACCAGACTGAACACAAGTGTTCCTACAACAAGTATCCTGCCATGCTGCTGCTTCTCTGCGTAATCTGCATTTGTATGAACAGGATGGTAATTCATTGTAAGAAGTGAGAACAGGTTGTTATCACTTTCAAATATGGTCTTGGAAAGGCTATGCTCAATAACCTCTCCTACCTCAAAATCCTCAAAATAATTTCCAATGTTTGCAGGCTTCATTATACTCACACCTCTCAATTCTTCTTCAATATCCTTAATATTTTTGCTAATGGTCTTACCATCATAATCTTCACTCGGGTCATAAATTTCTTAAGCTTCATCTTCTTTGTTGGCTTAAAGCCCTTTTCAAGCATTAATTCATATATCTCCCGTTGGAATGTGTATGGCAATCATATTATTAATACCTTACGTTTCTTTCGCCCTTTTTAAGATAGTTAAGCTCCCCTCGTTCTCTTAATACTCTCGCAGGATTTCCTGCTACTATTGAATTTGGTGGCACATCCTTCGTAACAACCGACCCTGCTCCTATTAAGCAGAAATCCCCGATATGAACTCTTCCCATAACAGTTGCGTTCATACCAACAGTAACACCCTTTCCGATATGTGCAAATGCACCGACAACAGAATTTGTAGTTATATGAGAAAACTCTCCTACAAAGCTATTGTGTCCAACAAAAGCATTGCCTAACAACATAACATTGTCAGAAATTATAGCATCTGGGCTTACCTGAGCATACGGTCCTGCCAGAACTCCCTTTCCTATCTCCACATAATTTTCATCAACTGTGGCATTCTTGTCAATCAAATTTATGTATCTGTCTCTTGGTATTCCTGCGTTTTTCCACGCATCATAGCTCTTATATGGGTCTCTTATTCCTTCATATGCAACAAAGAAATAAATGTCCTCGTCCTTTAATAGCTCTGCAACATCCGATGTCTTTCCAATAACAGGTATTTTTTTTACGTCTCCTATTGTCTCTTCCTCTGCATAGTCATTCAAGAATCCCAGCAACTCAAGCTCCGGGTCTCTGTCAACTATTGATGCCGCAACCATTCCGGCTCCGCTTCCGCCTAAAATAACAACTTTTTTCATATACTTTTCACCTCATCTATTATTTTTAAAATTGTTTTCATATCTTCAACGCTATACCGTTGATCAACGGGCAATGGTATTATGTTGCGTGCGTAAAGACTTTCAAGAGAGTCTGCCGATGCAACATTATGCACATCAGGCCACAGTGTAGGCACATAAATTTTGTTCTTAATTAGATGCTTCTTTATTTTTTCACCATTATCCAAGTATAATGGATACATAAAAGCACCATTGGGAACTGTTAAGCTTAGCTTGTTAATTTTGGATAATTCACTGTGTAAACACCTATAATTTTCTTCTCTCTGTGCTTTTACCCTATAGTATTGGACACCCCTTAATATGTTGTGCGTCAACCTTGACATATACTTTAATTCACTATCGATAAAACCCTTATTGTTTTGTACGGCATCAGCATAGAACTTTTCTGCATTCTCTTCATATCTGCCTAACACAAATCCAATCCTTTGATATGATTTATCAAGCTTTAATTGCTCATTGAGAACGGCATCTGTATATAAATATCCACCATCTGCTACGCCAAAAAATTTTCTACAGGTGTATAATGTATCAACACCGTCAATAGGCATATCGAAAAATGCCTGTGCGTTATCTACGATAATATTTTTATAATACTCCTTATAGTGTGCAAGAAGCTCTGTGCTTAACTGCCCATAATAGTTTATAATATACAAAAACTCATTGTCATTTAATTGTCCATCGAACTTTACCTCAAAAGCATCTCCTATATTATAATAATCATATCGGCATCCTGTTTTTTTGCATATGTTTGTAACTGAACTACATATATAGTATGGGAAATAAATCTTCTCGATTTTTTTTGCTCTAATTAAGTATTCCAAGCAATGCCTGCCACTGTTTAGTGCGATGGCATCATTATGATATTCTACACCATAAAAATCATCCAGCTCAAAATATCCGCCTATTTCCTTCATTTCCTATCTCCTAATTAATCACGCTGACTGCAATTTATTATTATATGTTTATCTATCTCTGCGAAAATGCCTTTCATTGTTTGTTCGTTGTCAAACTTAAAGAATACAATACCCAATGCCTTTGATGCATTGTCAAAATATTCTATTTTGTCACCCTTGCTTTTATATATATTTCTTCTTATAATATATTTCTCTATTTCCTCTGAGAAGGACACTCCTTCAAATATTCCATCCTTATCCGAGTGCAGATTATGAGTCGCATA
>JAZOBR010000088.1:0-2388 GCA_045596105.1 Candidatus Ornithomonoglobus sp. | reverse complement strand
TCTTCCTAAGACCGCTTGGCCTCCGACTTTGCTTTTAACCGGTCCATATCTACGTTAACGATAATATCGTCCTTTACAGGCTCATCCGCCCCGCCAACATTGGGGACAGAGTTCTGCTCAATCATTTTTATTCCGTCACCGTAAGAGACTAATCGTAATCCATCAGCAACCTTCAGATATATCTCAAACTCAGCAGAAGCAGCATTGACGGAAATACACTCAAATACAATGGTACATTTATGTAATTGAGTTTCGTTATTATAAACCGTTAACGTTATTTCGGATATTTTTTGCGGCACTTCTACAATCGAGCTTTTTGGCGACCAATAGACTGTTTCTCCATTCTCAAAGCGCATATTTGTACCGCTTGGCTGACCATAAACATCAAGACTCCATAATTCTCCACCTGTGCAGTATCCATCTACGTGAGTATAGTCAAAATCAAAGAAGAAAGCCTTTGTATAGTGCCCGGTATAACTAAGAATAGGACTATACGTCCAAGTGAGTTTTTCGCCACTACTTATATTTGGAATTGAATTAAAATATTCAACAGCAGCATCTTCACAAAATTCAAGTTGCTCATCAACATATCTTTGAGAGTCAAGTGCTTTGCTGTGTAAGTACCAAGGAAATTTTTCCTTAATGTCTTTTTCATAATAAGAACCGCCGCGAGGCTCCCAATAATTAACAAGTTCATAATGTCCGTGCGAACCTGTACGTTTGACGGTAATAACCGTTGGTGTGTGTGCACTCGTCACCAATTTTATATCACCATTCTCATAACTGTATTCTCGGTACATCACCCACATATATACCGTTGTTTTTTTGAGTGATTTATCATAGCCAAGCACCTTATGGTGTACTACAATATAATTATCGTCAGTATGGTTTTCACTATAATGATGCTCTGCAATCTGCATATCAATGAACAAAGACAACTCATCATCTATGTTTGTTCTCGGATTTGTCAGAAAACATACCGCAATAACTATGCTCGCAACAATTGCCACAACAATGATCCAGAACCCGGGCTTTTTATAATTCAGAACGGACTTCACTCTGTCCTTTACGCCTACCTCTCCAAAAGCAAGAGGACAGGCGGCAATCACACGTCGATTTACGCTGCAGCTCAGTAACGCTTGGGAATAGTCTGCTTTCTCCTCTGCACTAAGCTCTTTAATAACCTTTTCGTCACAGGCAAGCTCAATATCACGGCAAAGCAGTACATAACCAAGCCACATCAAAGGATTAAACCAATGCATTGCAAGAAGCAGAAATCCAAGAGGCTTCCACCAGTGGTCTTTACGGCGAATATGCGCCTTCTCGTGGGCAATGACGTGGTACGCATCTTGTTCCTTCATATTGAAGGGCAAATATATCTTAGGCCTGATAATGCCAAGAACAAAGGGAGATACAACGTTTTCGCTCTGAAAGACGTTATCACGAAGTAACACCGCGGTGCCTATTTTTCGCTTCACATTGAAATAACTGATAAGCGTATATAAGAGCATTAACCCAATACCCACAAGCCACACAATCGACAACACCGGTATCAGTATTTGCAACGGATTGGCGCTGGTCGAAGGATCAGGCGCAAAAGAGTCACTGATAACGGGATTTATCGTGTTGTTAAGAACCGGAATACCGGAATTGATTTCAGGGGTAGCATTCATCATTATCTCCGGACTGATAGTTTCTGCGCTGGGAATTAAGCTCATTACACTTTCAACGGTAAAGGGACAAACCAATCTGACAGCGACAATCCCCCACAGCAACACCATTATCCATTTAGGCGCTTTCCTGAGCAATAATCGCAGCACCAACACAACTAGCACTATCCAGCTTGCCGATATGCTCATATTAACGACGTCTAAGAAAAACTCACTCATTTTTATTTCCCTTCCGATAATTGTCTATCATCTGCTGTACCGCGTCAATCTCCTTATCGGAGAGCTTTTGATGTTTGGTAAATGCTGCGATAAAAGCCGGCAATGAACCTTCAAAGGTCTTTTCCACCATTTCATTAAGCTCCGCAGCCTGCACCTGATCTTTGCTTACAAGAGAAGTAACCATTGTATTCTCATTCTTTAACACACCGCGCTCAGACAAGCGCTTAATAACGGTGTACGTGGTGGTAGGCTTCCAGCCAAGCTGCTCCTTGCAAAGTTCCACAAGCTTACTGCTTTTAACAGGTTCATTCTCCCATAAAATCAAACAAAAACGATATTCACTTTCAAACACCTTTGGTGTATCCATAACTGACGCTCCTTTCTCTAATCCATTAGAGTTGACACATATACTCTAACACATCAGAGTATATGTGTCAACATTTTTATGAGTCAGTGACCTGCCCCCTGACTCATTTTTGCGTTTGATTATGAGTCAGGG
>JAZOBR010000087.1:0-2231 GCA_045596105.1 Candidatus Ornithomonoglobus sp. | reverse complement strand
GGAACTCCTGTAGAATTTGGGGTAATTGGTGCTTGTGACGGTATGGGACAAAGCCATGACGGTATGCACTTCATCATGCCTTCAAGAGAATTAATTGCTAATTCTATTGAATCTATGGCACAAATTAATCTTTTTGACGGCCTTGTGTTGTTAGGCTCCTGCGATAAAATTGTACCGGGTATGCTTATGGCTGCAGCAAGACTTGATATTCCCTGTATTGTTCTTCCCGGTGGCCCGATGGAAGGCGGAAAAATTTTTGACGGCAGAGAATCCGATCAGACATCCAGTTGGGAAGCTTATGGAATGTTGAGTGACGGGAAAATCACGGAAGAAGAGTATATCTCGTTGGAGGATACAGCTTGTCCGGGATGCGGTTCTTGTTCGTATCTTGGCACGGCAAATACAATGTGTGCGCTAACAGAGGCTTTGGGAATGACATTGCCTGACGGTGGACTTGCACCTGCAACCTCAGCACAGCGTCTTGCGAAAGCTGAAGAAACAGGCATAAAAATAATGGAGTTGGTTGAAAAGGGTATTACTGCCCGTAAGGTTATAACCGACGAAGCTGTGCGTAATGCAATCAAAGTTTGTCTTGCTATGAGTGGTTCCACAAATGCAATTATGCACCTTACGGCAATTGCTTACGAAGCAGAACTTGATATTTGCGTTTTGGAGGAGTTTGATAAACTGTCCGAAATAATTCCGCAACTTGCCAAAATAAATCCGTCTTGTAAGTATAATGTGATTGATTTCTATAAAGACGGCGGAGTGACATGTCTTATGGAAAACTTGCAGCCATTATTGGAACTTGATGCTATGACGGTTTCGGCAAAAACCCTGAGAGAAACAATTGAGCAACATAGGTATATGTTCCCTCATACCGGAATAGTAAATCATACTTTGGATAAACCGTTTGCAACCAAAGGTGGTGTTGCAGTGCTTAGGGGTAACCTTGCACCCGATACAGGTATAACAAAGCCCGGGGCGTTTGATGAAAGTTTGTATCATTTTAAGGGTACTGCTATCTGTTTTGATTCTGAAGAAAGTGCAGAGGATGCTATTATAAACGGAAAAGTACACGAGGGACATGTTGTTGTTATCAGATACGAAGGCCCTAAAGGCGGTCCTGGCATGAGAGAAATGGCAAAGGCAATGAAATACATATACGGACGAGGACTTTCAACGAAAACAGCATTAATTACCGACGGCAGATTTTCGGGCACCAACAACGGATGCTTTGTCGGTCATATATCGCCTGAAGCTGCGGAGGGAGGCCCTATTGCAATAGTAGAAGATGGAGATCAAATAGAAATTGATGTAACAAATAAGAGCATAAACCTGCTTGTTTCTGATGAAGAGATAGCCCGCCGCCTGAAAGACTGGAAGCGTCCCGAACCAAAGTTTAAAAAAGGTTGGTTGGGTCTTTACTGTAAACTTGCATCATCGGGTGCTGAAGGCGGTGTTATAAAATATGATAGATTATAAGGAGTGTTTATGATGAAGAAGATTATTACACCTGTTATAACAGTTTTAGACAGCAATGAAAAACCTGATTATGAGGGTAATAAAAAGGTTATAGATTTTCTGATCAACGGTGGTGTGGACGGAATATTAGTGCTTGGTTCTGCAGGAGAGTTCCCGAATTTGTCGTTAGAAGAGCGAATAGATTTTATGAAGTTCTATGCGGAATATGTAAACGGCAGGGTTGAACTATTTGCAGGTACAGGTTGTGTATCATACCGTGAAACGTTAAAACTGTCTGTTGAGGCTTTAAAACTTGGTTTAACGCCTATGGTAATTGGCCCCTATTATTTTGGGATTGATCAAGAAAAACTATTTATATACTATGACCGCCTTGCCAAAGAAGCAGGTGGTGACATTTATCTTTACAGTTATCCGCCTCGCACAGGACACTCACTTGAACCCCAGACAATAGGAAATCTTGTAAGGAATAATCCTAACATCAAGGGGATAAAGGAATCTATAAGTGAGCCAAACCATACTAATCTTATTTGCAGAGCAGTAGAAGGATGCGACTTTACGGTTTATTCAGGATTTGACGATCAGTTTTTATCTAATGTTGCAAATAATAATGGTGGTGGTTGTATAGGTGCACTGTCAATAATTGTTCCCGAACTGTGGAGTGATCTTGTGTTGACGTATAATAATAGAGATTACGAAAAGGCAATGCGCTTGTTTCATCTTATACAAAAGCTCATGCCGATATACAG
>JAZOBR010000086.1:0-2239 GCA_045596105.1 Candidatus Ornithomonoglobus sp. | reverse complement strand
TGAGAAATACTTTTTACCCTGCTCGATACATTCCTTCTTGTATGTACCTGCAACGGGGTGCTGGAATCTTGTGGGGTTAGTTGAGTTACCAGTGATCGGAACGTCAACGCCCTCCTTGTGCATGATTGCAACGCCCTCACGAACATTGTCTGCACCGTAGCAACGAACCTTTGCTCTCTCACCGTTTGAGTAAGCTGTCTCCTCTACGATTGTAAGCTCACCTGTGTAGTAATCAAACTTTGTCTGTACATAAGTAAAGCCGTTGATTCTTGAAATAATTTTTGCAGCGTCCTTACCAAGACCGTTAAGGATAACTCTTAGTGGCTCCTTACGTGCCTTGTTAGCTGACTTTGCAAGACCGATAGCACCCTCTGCCGCTGCAAATGACTCATGGCCTGCCAGGAATGCGAAACACTTTGTTTCCTCTCTTAGTAGCATTGCGCCAAGGTTACCATGACCAATACCAACCTTTCTGTCATCAGCAACTGAGCCGGGGATACAGAATGACTGCAAGCCAACACCAATCTTCTCAGCAGCCTCTGCAGCTGTCTTAACGCCATCCTTGATTGCGATTGCCGCACCTACGATGTATGCCCAGCAAGCGTTCTCAAAACAGATAGGCTGAATGTCCTTTACCATTGTGTAAACATCAAGACCCTTGTCCTTACAGATTTTCTCAGCTTCCTCAATTGATGAAATGCCGTGCTTGTTAAGCTCTGCTGTAATCTGGTCTATTCTTCTCTCATAACTTTCAAATAATGCCATTATAGTTTACCTCCCTTAGATTATTCGTGTCTGGGGTCGATAAGCTTCTTAGCGTCATCAACTCTGCCGTACTGACCTGAAGCCTTTTCCAAAGCCTCATTTGCATCCATACCCTTACCAATCATTTCCATCATCTTGCCAAGGTGAACAAACTTATAACCGATGATTGTGTCGTTCTCATCAACTGCAATCTTAGTGATGTAACCCTCTGCAAGCTGCAGGTAACGGGGGCCCTTCTCCAATGTTGCATATGTTGTACCAACCTGTGAACGCAATCCCTTACCAAGGTCTTCAAGACCTGCACCAACGGGTAGACCGTCCTCTGAGAATGCAGTCTGTGTACGACCATAAACTATCTGCAAGAATAGCTCACGCATAGCTGTGTTAATAGCATCACAAACCAAGTCTGTGTTAAGAGCCTCAAGGATTGTCTTGCCAACCAAAATCTCTGACGCCATAGCAGCTGAGTGAGTCATACCTGAACATCCGATTGTCTCAACAAGAGCCTCCTGGATGATACCTTCCTTAACATTTAGTGTCAGCTTACATGTACCCTGCTGAGGAGCACACCAGCCGATACCATGTGTCAAGCCTGAAATGTCTTTAATTTCTTTAGCCTGAACCCACTTGCCCTCCTGCGGAATGGGAGCAGGACCGTGATATGTACCCTTAGCCAAAGGACACATATTCTGAACTTCTGATGAATACTTCATTTTTAAATCTCCTTTCAATAGGTGTAAGGGGGTATCCCCTACCTTTGCAGTAAAAAACTGCCGTCCTTTCCATTATAGCACAAAAAAATTTTTCTTTCAATATTAAATTGCAATTTTTTCGTCGGTTTTAAGAATTTTATGCCAAATAACCTACCGCATATCGTTTTGGGTAAGGTTTATATAGGAAACCTGCCATAGTCTGCATCCCGAACTACAGAAAAAAGCAAGGTATTCACCTTGCTTTTTCTATATTATCTATTCAATTGAATATCAATAGCCTGTGCCGCCTTCTTACCTGCACCCATAGCAAGGATAACCGTTGCCGCACCTGTGACAACATCACCGCCGGCATATACTCTTGCCTTGGTGGTAAGACCATCCTCGTCAGCTACGATACATCCCCACTTGTTTGTTTCAAGTCCCTCTGTTGTCTGACGGATTAAGGGGTTGGGCGTCTGACCGATTGCCACAACAACAGTGTCAATATCCAATACCTCTTCGCTGCCCTTTATCTCAACAGGACGACGACGGCCGCTGTCATCAGGCTCACCAAGTTCCATCTTGATAACCTCCATACCGTCTACCCAGCCCTCTTCGTTGCCAAGTATTCGAGTGGGATTCTGCAACAGTTTGAACTCGATGCCCTCTTCATCGGCGTGCATAACCTCTTCCTTACGGGCAGGAAGCTCCTCCTTACCTCTGCGGTATACAATATATACATTCTCCGCACCAAGACGCTTTGCACTTCTTGCCGCATCCAT
>JAZOBR010000085.1:0-2590 GCA_045596105.1 Candidatus Ornithomonoglobus sp. | reverse complement strand
CCTCCGTCGAATGGAAGAGGGCATCTACAATAAGGAAGAATACGAAAAGGCACTTGCATGGACAAAGGAACACTGCAAGGAAGGCCGCGATGACAATCCTGATTTTGTTAAGTTCAGCCCTGAACAGAAGGAAAAGCAGTGGGAATTCACTATCAAGATGTACTGCATAATCAAAGACTTAATCAAGGGTAACGAAAACCTTCCTGAAGGCTGCGAAGAAGAAATGGTTGGCCACAACGCAATTTGCGCAGGCTTCCAGGGTCAGAGACAGTGGACAGACCACTGGCCAAACTGTGACTATCCTGAAGCAATCCTCAATTCTTCATTTGACTTTGAAGGCAAGAAGGAGCCAATTATATTGGCAACAGAGAACGACGTTCTAAACGGCTTGAGCATGCTTATGATGAAGCTTCTTACAAACCGCGCACAGATATTTGCAGATGTTCGTACCTTCTGGTCACCTGAGGCTACAAAGAGAGTTACAGGCTACGAGCTCACAGGTAAGGCTAAGGATAATGGAGGTATTATCCATCTTCTGAATTCAGGTGCGGCTTGCCTTGACGCTTGCGGTGAGTGTCGTGACGAGAACGGTAACGCTGTAATGAAGAAGTGGTGGGATGTTACTGACGAGGACATCAAGAAGATGACCGATGCTACAGCATGGTGTGAGGCAGGTTTCGACAACTTCCGCGGTGGCGGTTATTCATCACACTTTACAACCCGTTCAGAGATGCCCGTTACAATGATAAGACTTAACCTTGTTAAGGGCTTAGGTCCTGTACTACAGATTGCAGAAGGTTGGACAGTTAACCTTCCCGATGATGTTTCAGACGCACTTATGGAGCGTACTAATCCAACATGGCCCTGTACATGGTTTGCTCCTCGTTGTGATGGTAAGGAGAGCAGCCCCTTCAAGACTGCATACGAGGTTATGGCTAACTGGGGTGCTAACCATGGTGCTATCAGCTATGGTCACATCGGTGCAGACCTGATTACACTTTGCTCAATGCTAAGAATCCCCGTATCAATGCACAATGTTCCCGAGGACGATATTTTCCGTCCCGCGGCATGGAATGCATTTGGTATGGATAAGGAAGGTCAGGACTACAGAGCTTGTGCTACATATGGTCCTCTTTACAAATAATTCGTACATATTTACTATAAACGGAAACCTCATTGTTATGCGGTTTCCGTTTTGTTTTGGCTCAAAATACTCTCATCACGCTCCTTCATTTTTGTATAACCTGCTATAATTTATTAAAAAAATGAAAATCTATAGAAATGCACGAGTTATTGTGATATAATAACTGTAGCTGTAATATGTAAAATACATTATGGAGGTTATTATCATGGATGAAATTAAAGATAAAGTAAAAGATGGTGCAAAATGGGTTGGCCAGAAGGCTGAAAAGTATGCCAAGATTTTTGCAAAGCGTACATCCGATGCTATTGCTACTACCAAGCTTTCAATAGCAATCAACGAAGCTAACAACAAAATCAAGGACATATACACTCAAATCGGTGAGGCTATGTATGAGGACTATCTAAATGACGGCAACGGTGATTTGGATTTGACAGATTCCTTCGAACAGATTGACCGTCTAATGGTTGACATAGGTGCTCTATATGATAAAAAGGCCGAGCTTAAGAATGCAACCCGTTGCAAGAAGTGTGGCAGTCTAAATGATTTAGAGGCAGATTTCTGTTCAAAATGTGGTGCAGTTCTTGAGGCAGAGGATATTTCGGCCGAGGATTTTGAGGAAGAAATCGAGGAGGAGGAAATTGATGAGCAAATCACAATTACTCCCGAAAAGGCTGAATAATTCAGAGGTACAACATGGATTTAAAAACTATAAAACAAATAGCAAAGGATACATTTAGAATTATGAGTGGTAAAGCAGACGAATTTACACCCGAGAGAACAACTCCCAAAACTCCCCTTACTCACGAGGATGATTTTGATGATTTCACAATGACGGATGACTCCTTAGGTGAGACACGCACCTTCGATATGAGGGATGCTTTGAGCCGAGTTAAGAAGAGCGCACAGAGCGTTAAGGAAACAATTTCAGACATCATCTCAGGTGACGATGAGGAAAAGGCTGACGAGGGTGAGGGCGGTTTCGCAGGTATTTTCAAGTCAAAGAAAGATCAGGAGGTTACTGAGGTGCGTGATGATATAGCATCACTACGCCAGAGCCTTGACACAGCTCAACAGTCACAGAGAGCAATAGAGACCTCTCTTGCAAACATTGAAAGAAAGCTTAATGATATTTCAGCTTCACTTACAGGTGTTAATAAGATTAACGACAGTATCTTTGATTTGAAGAATTCACAGATTAACACACGAAATTCATTAAATGAGCTTGAGGTCTCCTTCAGAAAATTCAAAAAGAAGGTTGCATCGGGCGTGGTTATAATCAGTGTTATTTCAGCAGTGATTGCAATTCTTGAAATCTTAAACTTGCTTTCATAAATGAAGAGCATGATTTAAATAAGAGGTGTCCCAAAGGACACCTCTTATTAGTGTACATTCTTTTTTCAATCACATAAACGCTTATATTTTGGTTTCTCCGAGGGGTCCTCGTCA
>JAZOBR010000084.1:0-11511 GCA_045596105.1 Candidatus Ornithomonoglobus sp. | reverse complement strand
GACCAGGGTAATATGAAGGAGCTTCCCATCATCGTTAAGGCAGATGTTCAGGGTTCAGTTGAGGCAGTTAAGCAGAGTCTTGAGAAGCTTTCAAATGATGAGGTAAGAGTAAGAGTTATCCATGGCGGTGTTGGTGCGGTTAACGAGTCAGACGTAATGCTTGCTAATGCATCAAATGCTATTATTGTAGGCTTTAACGTTCGTCCTGATGCCGGTGCTTTGGCAATGAGCGCGCAGAACGAGGTTGACATCCGTTTGTATCGTGTAATTTATCAGGCAATCGAGGAGATTGAGGCGGCTATGAAGGGTATGCTTGACCCTGAGTTCAAGGAGGTTGTTCTTGGCTATGCCGAGGTACGCCAGACCTTCAGAGTGCCTAATGTCGGCGTTATTGCAGGATGTTATGTAAGACAGGGTAAGATTTCGAGAAATGCATCTGTAAGAGTTGTTCGTGATGGTATTATCATCCACGAGGGCAAGATTATCAGCCTGAAGCGTTTTAAGGATGACGCTAAGGAGGTAACAGAGAAGTTTGAGTGCGGTCTTGGTATTGAGAATTTCAACGACCTTAAGGAAGAGGATACAATCGAGTGCTTCGAGATGCAGGAGATTGAGAGATAATCCAATAAGAGGATTCAGATTATGGCAAGAATTGATAAGATAAACACAGAGGTAATGCGTGAGCTTGCAAATGTAATTCGTGAGATTAAGGATTCGCGAGTTCCTATGATGACAAGCGTTGTTGCGGTACACGTAACAAACGATTTGCGGTATGCAAAGGCGTATATCTCAGTAATGGGTGACGATGCTACAAAGAAAAAGGCTATGGAGGGCTTGAACAGTGCCGCAGGCTTTATAAGACGCGAGGTTGGGCGCAGAGTTAACCTGCGTTATGCACCTGAGTTCATATTTGAGCTTGACAAGTCTATTGAGCATGGTTCGCACATTGATAAGTTGTTAAAGGATATAAAATAATGGTGGGGAAAGTGGCAGAAGGATATTTGCCACTTTTTTCGCCAAGATGGGATAGTTCGAGGACATAGGTATGGAAAAGGTAATAGAGCTGATAAAAAATGCAAATGACATTGTGATTTTGCCGCATATTAACGCCGATGGTGATGCTATCGGCTCATGCAAGGCAATGCAGACGATTCTTAAAAGGATGGGCAAGGACTCGATGATTTATATTGAGGAGCCTACAGAAAAGCGTCTTGGATTCATAGCCGATGGAATTTTCTTATATAAGGGTGAGGAGATAAAGTGCGGTACTTGTATCGTGCTTGATTCGGGTGACACCAAGCGCGTGGGTAAACGTTGGGTGATTGCGGAAAATGCAGATACGGTAATAAACATTGACCATCATATTACCAACACCCTCTTTGGTGATGCGAGTTATGTAGTGGCAGATGCATCGGCAACAGGTGAGGTGCTGTATGATATATGCCTGGGTCTGGGAGTGGAAATAGACTATGATATTGCACGATACCTCTACACTGCAATCTGCTCAGACACAGGCGGCTTTGCATACTCAAATGTGTCCCCGAAAACCTTTAATATTGCGGCAGAGCTGATAAAGCTTAACATTCACCACGAGGAGGTTTCAAGACTTCTGTTTGATACTGTTGATATAAAATCAGAGCTTGTGAAGGCAGAGCTTGTAAAAAGCTTAAAGAGATATGCAGATGGTAAAATTTGTTTGGTTAAGGTTAGCCGTGAATTTGCATCAGACTTTGGAATTGGTGTAGAGGATGTTGAAGATGTAATAGATGTGCCACGCCGTATACGAGGCACTGAAATTGCAATTGCCCTGAAGGAAAAGGACGACAGAATAAGAATAAGTCTTCGTTCTAATGGTGAATATAATGTGGCAGATATTGCATTAAAATTTGATGGCGGCGGCCATGCAAAGGCGGCAGGCGGAAATATATATACATCCTTAGATGAGGCGGAAAAGCTGATTGTAAAGGCGTGCGAGGAGATTTTATGAACGGCATAGTTATTGTTAATAAGCCAAAGGGCGTAACCTCACACGATGTGGTGGGTAAGATGCGTAAGGCATTTATGACCCGCCGTGTGGGGCATACAGGCACTCTTGACCCTATGGCAACAGGTGTTTTGCCTGTTTGTATCGGCAACGCCACTCGTGCGGCGGATATGCTTTTAGAGTCAGATAAGGGCTATCTTGCGGAGCTGATGCTCGGTAAAACTACCGATACCCTTGATATTGAGGGTGAGGTGACGGGTGAGTATCCTGTGGAGGTTTCCGAAACAGAGGTAAGAGAGGTAATATCACGCTTTGTGGGTGAAATCAGTCAGATACCGCCTATGTATAGTGCTATCAAAAAGGATGGAAGGAAGCTTTATGAATTGGCTCGCGAGGGTGTCACAATAGGACGCGAGGCAAGGCAGGTTACAATTTATTCCATAGATATATTGAATATCGCGCTTCCCTATGTAACCATCGATGTCAGATGCTCAAAGGGTACATATATACGAACTCTGTGTGATGATATAGGGAAAAAGCTTGGTACGGGTGCGGTGATGACCGCGTTGGAAAGAACGGAGACCGCAGGCTTCAGGCTATGCGATGCACTAACCATTCATGAGATATTTGATGCTGAGGATAAGGTGAGCTTGCTTATCCCTACAGACAAGCTATTCTCAGAGTATGAAGAGATTTATCTGAATGAAAAGCAGACGAAGAGTATAGTAAACGGGGTACAGATGACCTGGCGTGAGGGTCGGGAGGGTAAGCGTTACAGACTATATTCAAACGAAGGTAAGTTTTTGTGCATATCAGAGCTTCGTGATATGCGATTAGTATTGGTAAAATCCTTTTGGACATAAAGAGGAGAAGGTATATGGAGATAATCCGAGAGGGCGTAACGGACAAATGCGTTGTGGCTCTTGGCAACTTTGACGGCTTGCATATAGCCCACAGGGAGGTTATACAAAATGCAATTGATACCGCCAAGAATAAGGGCGTAAAGGGTGCAGTGCTTTTGTTCCGCGAGCATACACAGGACATTATAAATAAGACACATATAAAGCTCATAACCACCGAGGATAGAAAGCTCAAACTCCTTCAGGAGATGGGTGTTGACATAGTATATATGCACCATTTTAATTCAGAGTTTATGTCAAAGTCACCTCGGGAATTTGCTGAATTTTTGGTGAACGATTTAAATGCGTGCGCTGTATCGGTAGGGTACGATTACCGTTTTGGTTACAAGGCAGAGGGGGACGTGGATACCCTGCGTGAGCTTGGATTGGAGCTTGGCTTTGAGGTTGTGGTTACAGATGAAATGTGCGATGGCAATGAGCCTATTAAGAGTACGACAATCCGCGGTTATATATGCTCAGGTGAGATAGAGAAGGCAAACGAGATGCTTGGTCGTAGCTTTTCGGTCATGGGTAAGGTTGTAGAGGGACGGCAGAATGGTCGTAAAATGGGTGTGCCAACGGCAAATGTGGAGGTTTCACCTCATTGTATACTGCCTGATGCGGGCGTGTATATGGGTTATACTGTGGTAGGTGACAGGAGACTCAAGAGTGTCATCAATGTAGGCAACAACCCCACCTTTAACGCTGATAAAACCACAGTTGAGAGTCATATTCTTAATTTTAGTGATGATATTTACGGTAAGGTGATTGAGGTAGAGTTTGTATCGCGAATTCGCGGTGAGATAAAATTTTCAGGGATGGATGAACTGAAAAAGCAGATAGAAAAGGACATTGAGGCGGTGAGAGGATGTATTTGATTGCAGGCTTGGGAAATCCGGGTAAGCAGTATGATATGACAAGGCATAACATTGGTTTTCACACCATAGATTATATAGCTGACAGTCTGAAGGTCAAGGTAAAAAAACTCAAATATAAGGCGGTATTTGGCGAGGGTACTATTGACGGTGAAAAAGTACTGTTAGTAAAGCCGCAGACATATATGAACCTTAGTGGAGAGAGTCTTATAGATTTTGTTAAATTTTTTAAAATTCCCACAAAGAATGTTATTGTTATAAGTGACGATATTGCCCTTGATGCCGGACGTATTCGCATAAGAACAAAGGGAAGTTCAGGTGGGCATAACGGCTTGAAGTCGATTATAAGCCACTTGGGTACGGACGAATTTAATCGTATTCGCATAGGTGTAGGTGCACCTAAGCACGACGACCACGAGCTTGCGGATTTTGTTCTCGGCAGATTCTCAAAGGATGAAATTCCTGTGCTTGAGGATGCCATAATAAAAGCTGACAAGGCGGTATGTGAAATTATTAAAAACGGTGTAGAGAGTGCCATGAACAAGTATAATTCAAAATGATGCTATGAATTTAAAAACAGTATTAGAGGGATACAGACCCTTTGAGAGTATAATGAAGAATCTCAAAAATACTCCTATGTCGATTTCGGGCGTGGCGGACACTGCCCAGGTGGGACTTATGGCATCCATCATAGGTGACGGCAACGCACTTGTTGTAACCTATTCCGATATGGAAGCCAGGCAGGTTGCATCCGATTTAGGACTTTATTGCGACAGGGTAAATGTGTTCCCCTCAAAGGATTACATTTTTTATAATATTGAAACTGTAAGCCGTGCAAAGGAAAATGCACGGCTCTTGGTGTTGGATAAAATCCTTAATGATGGGGGAGTAGTTGTTGCATCGGTGGATGCCTTAATGACCTACACCGCCGAAAAGGGCAAATTCAAAAAGCTCACAAGAAAGCTTTTAACAGGCAATGAGCTTGACATAGACGAATTTTGTGAAGCCCTGATTGAGATGGGGTATAAGCGTGAGGAAATAATAGAGGGCAAGGGACAGTTTTCACGCCGAGGCGGTATTATTGATGTTTTTTCTCCTAATATGGATAATCCTGCAAGAATAGAATTATGGGGTGACGAGATTGACTCAATCCGTATCTTTGATGCAGACACTCAAAGAGCTGTTGAGAATACCGACAGTGTGAGAATAATCCCTGCAACGGAGGCTCTTTACACAAAAAAACGCAGGGATGAAATTGTTATTGAGCTTCAAAGACGAGTGGCAACGCTAAAGCGCAGTAAGAAATTAAATGAGGAATATATAAAGACGCTTGAGGCGGATATTGACCTGTTCAGGGAAAGCTATCTGTTCCCATCGGTGGATAAATATATTTCGCTTATATATGGTGAAATAACATCACTGATAGATTATTTTTCTGATGATACTCTTGTGTTTGTGCCGGACCCGAAGCGTATTTGCGAGAGGGTAAAAAACCTTCTTTGGGAAAAGAAAAAGGCTATTTCTGAGCTTCAGATGTCAGGAGTGGTCGGTCAGGAAAAATGTGAGTATTATAAGGGTGAGGAGGAAATGATAAAAGCGCTCGAGAGCAAGCGTTTGATTGCTCTTGAAATGCTCTCACACACCAAAAACCCAATTACCTACAAGCATCTTGAAAGCATCGTATCAAAAACAACCGTATCCTTCCATGGTAAGCTTGAATACCTCTATGAGGATTTGACCCATTGGCAGGAGGATGGCTATACCATTGTTGTGCTTTCAAAAACACGAGGCAGAGCGAAAAATCTGTTGGGTGTGTTTAATGATAAAGGAATTAAAACAAGAATTTCCGAAGATGGTGAGTTTGAGTCAGGTGAGACGGTAATAATTCGTGGCACAGGCTCGAGAGGGTATGAATATCCCGAGATAAAGTTCGTCCTTGTTTGCGAGGATGAAATATTCAAGAGCGAAAAATCCAGAGAAAAGCGTAGGCAGGAAAATGCCAACAGAATCAGGTCTTATAACGATATAAGCGTGGGAGATTATGTGGTCCATGCCGCTCATGGTATAGGTGAATATCAGGGCCTTCAGAAGATGACCGTTGATGGCATTTCAAAGGATTACCTTAAGGTTCAGTATCGTGGCTCGGATGTTTTATATGTCCCCACAGACCAGCTTGATTTATTGTATAAATACTCAGGCAAGACAGATGACAAGGTAATAAAGCTTAGCCGTTTGGGGACACAAGAATGGAACAGGCAAAAGCAGAGAGTCAAGGAGTCAACGGATAAGCTTGCGAGGGAGCTTATTAAGCTTTATGCAGAGCGTGAGGAGGTAATAGGCCATGCCTATTCTCCCGACACTCCATGGCAGAGAGAGTTTGAGGATACCTTTACCTTTAATGAAACTACAGACCAGCTTCGCAGTATTGAAGAGGTCAAGGCGGATATGGAAAAGAAAACGCCTATGGACAGACTACTTTGCGGTGATGTGGGCTTTGGTAAAACAGAGGTGGCGTTGCGTGCAGCATTTAAGGCGGTTTGCGACAATAAGCAGGTTGCATATTTGTGTCCTACAACCATACTTTGTATGCAACACTATGAAACCTTTGTAAGTCGTATGGCGGACTTCCCCATAACGGTGGAAATGCTTTCGCGATTCCGTACTCCAAAGGAGCAGAAGGAAATTCTTAAGAAGCTTAAGGACGGCAGAGTTGACATAGTAATAGGGACTCACAGACTATTGTCTGATGATGTGGCGTACAAGGACTTGGGACTCCTGATAGTGGACGAGGAGCAACGCTTTGGTGTGACTCACAAGGAGAAAATCAAGGCATTGAAAACCAATGTCGATGTCCTTACCATGACGGCCACACCTATCCCGAGAACACTGCATATGGCAATGACATCTGTAAGGGATATGAGTGTTTTAACAGAGCCGCCTGAGAACAGATACCCCGTACAGACCTATGCGTTGGAATTTAATGAAACCATAATTCTCGATGCCATCAGGAAGGAGTTGTCGCGAGGTGGTCAGATATTCTATCTGTATAACCGAGTGCAGGGGATATATCACAAGGCACAGTGGCTTCAGGATAAGTTCCCTGATGTGAATGTTGCGGTGGGTCACGGTAAAATGTCCGAGAGTGAGCTTGAGGACATAATGTACGATATGGTTAACGGCACAACGCAGATTCTTGTATGTACTACAATCATTGAAACGGGACTCGATATTCCAAATGCCAATACGATAATCATAGAGAATGCCGATAAAATGGGCTTGGCTCAGCTTTATCAGCTCCGAGGCCGTGTAGGCCGTTCAAATCGTACTGCCTATGCATATCTCACATATCAGCGTGACAAGGTACTGACAGAGGTGGCACAGAAACGACTTAGTGCAATTCGTGAGTTTACGGAATTCGGGTCAGGTTTCAAGATTGCAATGCGTGATTTGGAAATCAGAGGCGCAGGTAATATGCTCGGCTCGGAGCAGCATGGACATATGGACAATGTAGGCTACGATATGTATTGTAAGATTTTAGCCGAGAGTATAAGCGAGGCTAAGGGCGTAGTGTCAACAATCAACACAGGTGTTACGATAGATATTAACATCAATGCATATATTCCCGAAACCTATATTGAATCAGCAAATCAAAGGGTGGATATGTACAAAAAGATTGCATCCATTGAGACTGAGGATGAGGAATTTGAGATTTTAGACGAGTTGTGTGACCGTTACGGTGACATCCCCAAGCCTGTACAGAATATTGTTTCTGTGGCAGCCTTGAAGCCTCATGCAAAGGATGTCGGCTGTATAGAGATTATTGAACGTAACAAGCTTGTCACCCTTAAATTCGTGGAAGGAATCCTTAATCTGTCCATTGTGTTCGGACTTGATAATAAATTCTCATCTCGTGTGAAGGTTATATCGGGTGACACCCCGTCCATTGCAATTAGGATGAAGGATACGGAAGGTAATGTTTTGGAATTTGTAAAGAAAGTGTTAATTTTAATAAAAGAATTGCAAAATCCCAATAAATGATGTATAATGGTATTATTAATATTAAAGTAATAACAAGGAAGGAAAAAATATTATGAAAAAAACAGGTTTAGTAGCAGTTTTGGCAACAGCTGCGATTATGCTTTCAAGTTGTGGCGGTAACGCAACCTTGAAGAAGACAGCAATGGAAATCGGTGATGTAAAGGTTACAGCCGCAGATATTGCAGTTATGACAGACCTTACAGGCAACGGTGGTGAGTTTGACACAGTTAAGGATACGGTTGAGTATCAGGTTAAGACTTGCTTTGAGTATGCTGCTCTGGCTAAGGTTATGGGTATTGAGCTTGATGATAAGGATAAGAAGAGTGTTATCGAGCTAAGAGCGCAGTATGCATCTAATGTTGGCGGCAGAAAGGCATTTGAGAAGTATCTGCAGTCAAACGGCTCAAGTTTGGAGTTTGTTGAGTCATTGTTTAGTGCATCAATGTTGCAGTCAAAGGTAGTTGACAAGCTTCAGGAGGAGCTTGACAAGGAGGAAATCACAGACGAGGACATCAAGAATTTTTACAACGAGAAGTACCTATGCGCTAAGCATATCTTGATTTCAAATCCTGCTGAGGGAGAAACACCCGAGAAGGACCCCAAGGCATTGGCTGAGGAAATCTTAGAGCGTGCAAAGAATGGTGAGGATTTCGATAAGATGGCTAAGGAGTATTCAACAGACCCCGGTCTTGAGGCTAACCCTGATGGCTATGTATTCACAGATGGTGAGATGGTTAAGCCCTTCGAGGATGGCGTTAAAGCTCTTAAGTCAGGTGAGCTTGGATTATGCGAAACAGATTATGGTTACCACATACTTCTGAGACTTGACTTGCCCGAGTTCAACGATGAGGTTAAGTCAGATGTTGAAGGCTCATACAAGTCAAACCGCATGACCATAAAGGCTGAGGATATGCTTAAGGAAAATGGTATCAATGTAGTAGTAAACGATGACGTAATCGATGCTATTGCGGAGGATATGATTAAAAAGGCAGATGTTGCTGAGGAGCCACAGATTCAGTATTAAGAAACAAAAAGGATTATCCCTTAGGGATAATCCTTTTCTTGACTTTGGTAAGTGTGTTTGATATAATTATCAAATGGGAGGAATAATTATGATAGTATTAAAACAGATTTCATCACTTGAAAAGGTGTTACCCAAGGTGGAATGTACCAGCAACGAGATTTCAAAAATTACAAAGCTGTCGGGTGAAAGATATGCATACCAGGTGGCATTTTATGCCAAGGATATTCCTATGTACACAACACCTGTATATGACATTACCATAAATTCGGAGCTTAAGGATTATATTAAGCTATATAAGGTTAATAACGTGCCTGTTAATTGTGCTACCTACAGTGATGCTCGGGAGGATGAAAACTACATTAGCAAGGAGCCGGGTCTGTACCCTGATATTCTTGAGCCTATGGGTGAGCAGTTGACGGCCAGACCATATTATCAGGCGGTATGGGTAGAGGTAGCAGAGGATGCTCCTCAGGGAAACCATGCGGTTGAGATTGTATTTAAGCATACTGGGTCTGATGAGGAACAGAGCGTTAAGTGTACAGTTGAGGTGTTGGGAGTAAAGATACCTGAGCAGAAACTTGTGTATACAAACTGGTTCCACGCTGACTGTATTGCATCATACTATGGTGTTGAGGTGTCCTCACCCGAGCATTGGGAGCTTGTTGAGAAGTTTATGACAATGGCTCATCGTGTAGGTATGAATATGATTTTGACACCTATTTTCACTCCTGCACTTGATACGGAGGTAGGGGGAGAAAGACCTACAACTCAGCTTGTTAAGATCGAAAAGACGGGGGATACATATTCCTTTGATTTCACAGATTTAAAAAAGTGGATAGATATGGCTCACAGGTGTGGCATCAGGTACTTTGAAATGGCACATCTGTTCACACAGTGGGGTGCGAAATTCACACCGAAAATTGTGGTAAGAGAGAATGGTGAGGACAAGAAACTGTTTGGTTGGCACGTTGATGCCACATCGGATATGTATCGTGATTTTCTTGCGCAGTTCCTGCCCGCAATAGATAAGTTCTTAAAGGCAGAGGGTGTATGGCAGGATACGGTATTTCATATTTCCGATGAGCCTAACGAATCAATGCTTGAGGATTATTTCAAGGCAAAGGCGCTTGCGGCACCTTACCTTGAGGACTACAAGATTATTGATGCATTGTCAAATTACGAGTTCTACGAGAAGGGCGTTATCACAAGTCCCGTTCCGGCATCGAACTACATTATCCCCTTTATCGAGGGCAATGTGCCTGATCTGTGGACATACACCTGCTGCTCGCAGTATCTTGATGTATCAAACCGCTTTATTTCAATGCCTTCATACCGTAACCGTTCAATCGGTATGCAGATGTATAAGTATAATATTGTGGGCTTCCTGCATTGGGGTTATAACTTCTACTATAAGCAGTTCTCGAAGGGTCAGATAAACCCCTTCTTCGAGACGGATGGAGGGGAGGCGCTCCCCTCGGGTGATGCGTTCTGCGTATATCCCGGTGAGGATGGACCTATGTCATCAATTCGCGCAGAGGTATTCTATCACGCTCTGCAGGATATGCGTGTAATGGAGCTGTTGGAAACAAAACTCGGTCACGATGGGGTTGTGGCATTGATAGAGAACTTTATACCTGTTGAGTTTGATATCTGTGCCAGAAGTACGGAGCAGTATCAGGCAGTAAGAGACGCACTTATTATGAAGGTTAAAGAACTATTTTAAGGAGAAAAAATGAGTATACCAATACCATCTCAAAGAGTAAAAGACTTTGAGCAACTGGGCTTCGGAATGTTCGTTCATTGGGGATTGTATTCACAGCTTGAAAAGGCAGAGTGGGTGCAGGATTTCTATAAAATCCCCTATGAGGAGTATAAGAAGCTGAAGGATTCATTTACGGCAGAGGATTTTGATGCTGACAAGCTTGTTCTAATGGCAAAGTCGGCAGGCTGTAAATATATAAACATTACAACACGACATCACGAGGGCTTTGCGTTGTATGATACCTGCGGATTGAATGATTTTGACGCGCCTCACTCACGGGCAAAGCGTGATTTGATTCGTGAGTTTGTGGATGCTTGCAATCATCACGGCATAGTACCCTTCTTCTATCAGGCAACCCTTGATTGGTATAACATTGACGATTTCAATAACGATTTTGATGCCTATCTGGAGTACATAAGAAAGCACGTTGAGATTTTATGTAAGAATTACGGCAAAATCGGTGGCTTCTGGTTTGACGGCAACTGGTCAAGACCCGAGATGGATTGGAAGGAAGGCGAGATTTACGGCACAATCCGTAAGTATCAGCCTGATGCGATTATTATAAACAATACAGGTCTTAGTGCAAGAGGTGAGGCAGGACATCCTGAGATTGATTCTGTAACCTACGAGAACGGTAAGGTAGAGCCACAAAACAGAGAGGGCGCGCCAAAGTATCTTGCTGGGGAGATGTGCCACACGGTAAATGACCATTGGGGATATGCCAAGGATGACTTTAATTTCAAGTCACCGGGTGAATTAATAAAGAACCTTTGCAACTGCCGTAGGGTAGGTGCAAACTATCTTCTCAATACTGGTCCCGAGGGTCAGGGTGCATTATCACCCATCCAGGTTGAAACCTTCAAGGTTGTAGGCAGATGGATGGACATATATGGTGAGGCGATTTATAACGGCAGACCCTACGGTGCATC
>JAZOBR010000083.1:0-7161 GCA_045596105.1 Candidatus Ornithomonoglobus sp. | reverse complement strand
ATACCTTCTTACCGTCAGGACCCATTGCAACACCACTTCTTGTATGCACCGCATAGCATCCTGCCAACGCCTCGCGTTCCTTGGTCTCATCCTTTGTTACAATCGTCTTTTTCTCCATATCAAAATTAAAATAAACGCTGTCTAAATCTTCTCTAGGCTCTGTACCCTCATAGACACAGATGTTGTCATAAACTATATCCATCTTATGGTTTGCATTGACATTTACCTGATGGGATTGGGGGCGTACGTCATCGTATGTGATTTTTGCATCAATGCCATTCTCAAACTTATACACACCATCAATATAATATTTCACCTTATGGTCCTTGAAATCAACTGCCGCCGCAAGAGTATACCACTCGCCTTCATTCAAAAAGATTGCACTGCTCTCCTTATCACCAAATTTAAGCATTGATAAGTTGTCATCTCCACCGTATGGAGAAATCACCCACAAATAATGAAATTTCTTCACGCTCTCATTCGTATTAGGCTGGATTGCTCTCAAGCATGAATTTACGTTCGTTATGCTTGCATCATCAACCCTCACGTCCGCCTGCCATACGGCGTAATCCGACATGTTTGTAGCCACATCCAAAAACTGTGCGTTTGCACTCTTTGCTATTTGATCGGCTGTATGTGTCTCATCCGTTCTCTGGAATTTAACCACCGTTGTTTCGTTACCGTTTTTATCTGTTGTCTTAAACTTATTATCCATTGTAGATACACCCTGTGAATACAACAGATAATTTGTTGCCAATAAATCAAAATCATGCATCACAACAGTCCTGTTTCCAATCTTTATCGGCTTTGTCTCAGGCTTCATATTCTCAAAATCACTATATGAATATATGTAGGCTCTCTGTGTCTCGTCATAATTAAAAGTGACTTCCTTCTTGTCACCCATTATTGATGAAATTCCCAAGTCTTTCATCATACCTAATCTATCATATTGAGCCACTGCAAATCTCTCTGTTTCTTCTGCAGTTACGGTCATTGTGCCATCTTCGTTCTTAGATAATTTCACATTATTGATTGCCAAAGCCTGTGTTACTGACATGGCACAGAAGCATACTGCCATCAAAAGGCTTACTGTCTTTTTCAAATTAAAGCTTTTCAATATACCTTCCTCCATTTCTAATCTATATTTCATCAGTATATATTATATCACAAATATCTATTTTTGTAAATATAAAACAACAAAAAAAAGATGAGCCGAAGCTCATCTATTTTTGTTTAGTTATTTCTTGTCAATACCAGCTCTGTAATACTGTTCCATGAACCTGTTGTTGTCTTGTTAAATACAACCTTGACGAACTTGCCTTCTGCACCATTTAGCGGGAATGCCTCAAGCTCCTCTGTTGTACCACATGACTTTGTATCAAGAACTGTTGTCCAGTTCTCACCATCGTCTGATACCATTACTACAAACAACTGCTGT
Organism: Candidatus Ornithomonoglobus sp.; assembly: GCA_045596105.1. Classification (GTDB taxonomy): domain Bacteria; phylum Bacillota; class Clostridia; order UBA1381; family UBA1381; genus Ornithomonoglobus. The sequence goes on along the minus strand of JAZOBR010000083.1, from coordinate 5,723 downwards.
CTTACATTGCCTGACATAAATGACATATGGATTTCATCAAGCTTCTGCTTCTCACCTAAGTCAAGAACTACCCAATGACCTTCACCGTCTGTTGACCATCTTGTAGCAAAGTCACCATCAAACATATTGATAGGTGCATTCATCGGCTGAGGAATATCACTTACCTTGAAATCAACTACAGGAATTGATGTCTTGCCCTCAAACTCGATAGGCTTCTTAACAACGTCAAATACAACTGCGTAAATCTTCTTGTTAGTTGCATCATTCTTGTCTGTCAAGATTACCTGACCAATGTCATAAATTGTCTCAGGCTGAACAATCTCAACATCATATACATCAGATGTTACCTCGATTACAGGTGCTATTGTGCCTTCAGCCTCGCTGACACGCTTGTTAACTGTTGACAAATTGCCTGCTGCTACTACCTCACCGCCAATTGTAATTGTGTCAATTGAAGGTGTAGGAGGAATCTCACCATCAGGAATTTCCCACTCTGCAATGGGCTTATCCCAATCTGCTAACGCTGAGGGAACTGTCACTGATAGCGGTGTAAGCTTAACTGTGATTGTATACTCACCATTAGTATTAGCCTTCAGGAATATTCTACGATAATTCTGTGGCTGATAGCCGTCTGTCTGTACAGGTGATGAGGGTAATGCCTCTGCAGGAGCAAAGGATGCCTCAACAGGAACTGTTGATGCCCACTCAAGCTTTAGCTTCTTACCACCCTGAGTAAGAATCATTGACTGATTCTCGTTATCTATCTCGCAGCTTGCTGCCTGAGTAATCATTGTCCAGTATACATCTGACTGCTTATTAAGAACAAGCTCATCACGAATTACAAGACTCTGTCTGTTATCACAGAATGCGAAGCCACGATTTGCACTCTTAACATCATACAAAAGCTCTGTCATACCAACTGTTGCAATAGCACCCTTCGGCTTCTTTACCAGTATATCTAACGGTGCATATGAATCTACTATATGGTCTTCCTTCTCTGTGGGATTTGTAAAGATTGTGCTGTGTGACTCTGCACGGTTGCGATAGTGTACCCAACGCTCGCCGCCTGCCTTTGAATCCCAGAAGCCCTTTGAGTTGTAGTCACCTGAACCCATATCAACCGACCAACGAACACCCTCTGCCTCGAAGATGAATGAACCGCCGTCAAGCTGTGAATGTGTTACGTGTGTTTCACCTGCATGGACACCTACTGCTGTGGGCAGATCTGTGTTCCATGTATTACGCATCATAATTGTATCAATAGATGTCATTTCGTAATCCAACGGTAGTGCTGCCTCGCCGCCAACCATCGCAGGGTCATACCACATCATTGCAAGAGCAACATCCTCGTTGTCACTCCACTTACCGTCCTTCAAGCCTGCAAAGGTTACCTCATATACGCCCTTTGTGTTGTACTTGTTAGCAAGATACAACATCTCGGGAACATAGTAAGAGCCTGAGCCTGAATCGGCAAAGTTATAGATACCGTTAGGTGTCTGTGACTGAAGCTCAGCCTCTGCTGCTGTGCTGATACCCTCAAGATTGCTCATACCCATATCTGTAAGGAATGCTGTATCAAGAGTATCAAGAATCTTTGCAGTAAACTGCATTGTAAGCTCCCAATAATGTGGTCCCTCATACCAGAAGCCCTGAGGTGCCCACTTATAAATTGTAATACCAAGACCCTCTAAGCCCTTAGCACCGATATATGCGGCCTCTTCAGGATATACATCCATCATGGCAATTGCCGCCATAACTGCACCTGTGTTATCGATTACACCATGGTTGTTTTCCATTACTGCAAAGGTGCCCATCAATGAAGATGTGGTTGTATATGCCAACCATGTGTCGTACATACCGTTTCTGTACATACCATCCTCGATTACTGCTCTCTGCTCAGGTGTAAATGCATGATATAGCCAGTCATAGCCTACTGCATAAGCCGCCAAAGCCTCACCTACATCAAGGTGATGATCGGGGTTCCAATCGGGCCATGAAGCGAATGTTGCAAGCTCCTCATAAGCACGGTCAACATACTTCTGGTCCTTTGTAAGATGCCAAGCTATTGCAAGAGCATGAATACTCTTTGAAAGGTCTCTCTGCTTACCTAATCTCACGCCATCATATAGCTCGTGCTTATACATAGGTGCGTCAAGTCTTACATCTGCGAAACTGATTATACTCTCTGCCCAACCCTTCATTCTTTCGTCTGTCTTTGACAATTCAACCATTCTGTCAAAGTCAGCCTGTGTGAACTGAATTCTGGGGTGGATACCCTTAACTGGTGATGTCTCATACAAAGCCTTGAACTGCTCGGGATTCGGACGATAGAATAGCAGGTAATCATTTAGCTTATCTATCTCTGTCTGCTCCTTGGGAAGTACAAATTCCTTTGTTCCAAGGACTGTCATCTTTGCATTATAGGTTGAAGGAACGTCAACGGCAATCATACCCATTGCATCGATTATATCTGTCTTTGAGATGTATGCTACGCCATCCTTAACCTCACCTGTGTATGACTTCTCACCAAAGGTTACTGTTGCACCGTCAACCGCAACATTCACACCAAATGCCTCCGCAAGCATCTTTGCAGGAAGCATCGGCTCACCTTCTGCAGTAGTATATGGTGCGTTAAGAAGTAGCTTCTTCTCACCATTTGCATATACACAGCCTGATATACCGTGGAATGCATAATAACCCTTTAGCATATTCTCATACGCTGAGTCATCCTCGAATACTGTATCTGTAACTGATAGGTCAATAACCTTCTTAACGGGAGTGATATCCTTCTCCTCCTCACTTGCAGGGTTATACTTATCTACAGGGAAGCTGTATGTTGAATACTTCTTGTCAGCATACATATTCACGTTATCAATAATAACGCCCTGACCCTCTGCACCTGTAAATGCAAGCTCAACCGATGTTATTGCACCAACTTCGTTGTCATCAAGCTTAACGCCATTTGCTTTTCTTGTGCGGTTTACATATACATCATAGTCCTTTCTATCGCTACGATATACTACCGCATAGTTTGTTACCTTTGACTTACCAAAGCCTGCAAAGGGAATACCGTTAGGTGTTTCTGCACCCTGACCTGATATAAAGTTAATCAAAGCCGCGGCATTACCGCTTGCATCCATAACTGACAATGCGCCCTCAGGCATTGCTCCGTCAATTGACTTTAAATCAAATGAAATTACAAGGTTTTCTGTTCCGGGTGCAGGCAAGGTAGCCTTTGAGCCACTTGTGTCTGCAGACATAAACAAGCCCTTATCCTTGCGGGCATATTCTGTGATAAACCAGTTGCTTGCAGATACATTTATACCCTCAGGCTGTGAATATGTAGCGTATGAGTTAAACGCAACATTGCACAACAACTCGGGTGCCGCTGATGCAGTTGTAAATGCAGCAACTGATGATAGCATTGCAAGTGAAAGGATACTTGCAAGCACTCTTTTGACTTTAATCATAGTCCGTTTCCTCCTTTATTATTTGAATATTATGTTCCATAATATATTAAGTATATTATATCATATTTAACCTTGAAATGCAATTATTTACATTAAATAACGCTCTCTTTTGGTGATGTGAACAAATTTTCAATGTAATTTTTGTAACATTTGCAAAAAAAAATCTTCGTTTTGCAAAGCTCCTATTATAGCATTAACTACACAATATGCAAAAATCCTGCAACCTTATGAAGGCTTTACCACACACAAAAAAAGATGAGCCGAATGACTGTCCTCAATAAAACAGTATAAGTATTGACAGTCTGTCAAACAGGTGCAAAGAGTAAAGTACATCATATTTATCGTGTGGTGTGCTTTTCCTCATTTATGGGGGTAAATGTCACGCAATAGAGGTTGAAAATCGCCCTATTTTATGCGGTTTTTAAGGCTCGAAACTGACAAGGTAATGGATTTATATTCAAAACCTCAAAAATGGACTTCTATCGTTCTACAAAATCTAAAAATCAACACTTTTTGAAAAAAGGGGATTTAAGTCCGTTTTTCGGCTTAAATCTCCTTAACTGACATACTGCAAAAAAGGACAGGTTTGTCAAGGGCGAGCGCAGCTCGTGTATTTACCCTTGACTTGCCTGTTCTTTTTTTGCTAAATTATATTTCTAGTTTATTTAATGGTTGTTACAGTTTGCACATACAGGTCTTCGCCTGTATATTGTTTGAAATCATCTATTGGTATTACCCATGTCAACTGATTTTTATATCCACACTCGCAAGATTGCGTCCACACAAGATTTTGTTCTACTAAACCTGCCATAAGGGAACCCCAGAACGAAGCATCCATTTTATTCTCAACTTTGTGTTTATGTAATGTATATTTAATTTCTGATGGTATTTGCATTTTTACAGTTCTGTATTCACTCTCTAATCCAACACCTTGTACATATGGGACTTTAACTTCAATTTCTTTGTATCCTAACACTTCTCTGTCTGTAATAATATATCCATTATATCTATATGAACCATCTGAATTATAAGCTGTTGTAGAGATGCCTCTCAAACATCTTTCTTCATATTCAACTTTTTCTTTCCAATCATCAAAAGAAGTTGCATTTATACTTATAATTTTTGTTGAATATATGGCATCTTCTTGTTCATCATTAGAGGTTATTACAACGGTCTTTGTCTGTCCGTTCCAATCAACATTACAACCTGCACATTCTGATATGGCTCTTACGGGAACAAGAGTTCTTCCTGACACAATTTTGGGAGAAACATCACATAAATATATTCCTCTATTATAAGAGATTTCTGGATTATTTATTTGCACAGCTATTGTGTTGTTTCCCTTATGAGCAACTGCGGTTTGAGTATCACCATACCATTCGACAGTATAACCTAAAGCTTCAAAAATTGCTCGAAGTGGAACCATAACTCTATCGCTTTCCATTATCGGCGGTTGGTCGAAAGATAATTCTGTACCGTCAAGAATAACTTTAATGTTTTTTAATGCGTTATTTAATAATGAATAACAACATGTGTTAGACCATTCGCAATTTATAATTTCATTATTTGCTTTATTGTGATCAATACTATATAAAAATACAGCAATGTTTTCTTTATAAGTAAATACTCCATATCCACCTTCGCCCAAAGTTATTAGTTCTTTTATTCCATCATTATCTACATCATATACAGTGTATGAAGTTTTACTCCAGTCGCAACTTTCTAATATTGAAATATAAGCATTGGTAATTGTTTTCTCTGTTCTTTCAGGAATATTAAGCCACATCATATCTTGTGACATATTTGCACCAGCATTGGATATCTGAATATACTTTCCTTCATATAGCGATTTTTGACCATCCACAGAGTTATGGTATATTTCTATTCCGTTATTATTATAGTACAAATCTAATTTTTGCTCACCATTAAGAATATAATAATTATCACCGGATTGATATATTTCTCCTATCTCGAAATATACATTGTTTGTTATATATCCATATTCGTCTTTTGAAGGACATGTAGTTCTATACGCTACACCGATTGCTCCATAAGGCGGAGTATCCGTATATAACGGTAAATTAATAAAAATGCCATCCTTCATAAAAATCCCTTGATAAGCTTCGTTAGATGTAGCATAAGCAATATGCGATGATATAATAATTGTTGAAAGACATATTGCCATTGTAATAATACTTAAAAATATTTTCTTCACTTTGTAAAACCTCCATATAATTAAAAAATGCGTCAGCC
>JAZOBR010000082.1:0-9620 GCA_045596105.1 Candidatus Ornithomonoglobus sp. | reverse complement strand
AAGAAGGGTGACGTAATTATTCTTGCAGGTAAGGGTCAGGAGACCTACCAGATTATTGGCAAGACAAAATATGACTTTGACGTGCGTATCGAGGTATAAAAACATTTGAAAAACAGATAAGTGATAAGGGACTGTAAGGCTAAGCCGTACAGCCCCTTATTGTGAATAAGGAGATGTCATAAATGCAGGTGCTTTCTATAGACGATATATTAAATGCAACAGAGGGAGAGCTTATTTCAGGTAATCCTGATGAATTAATAAAGGAGATTACCACCGACTCAAGAAAAAGCGGTGAGGGTGTTCTTTTCGTACCCCTAATGGGAGAGAAGGTAGATGGACACAGCTTTATAGATAGTGCGTTGGAGCGTGGTGCTATTTCCTTATCACAGTATGACAAGGACTATAAGGGTACGGTAATCAAGGTGCGTGACACTAAAAAGGCGTTAGGAGATATTGCGAGATATTATAAGCTGAAGTACCCCGTAAGGACGGTGGGCATAACAGGCAGTGTGGGAAAAACCACAACGAAGGATATGATTTATGCGGTAATGAACGAGGAGTTCTGCTCCCATAAAACACCTAATAACTATAACAATGACATTGGCGTTCCTCTTACCATATTTGGTATTGAAGAGGAGCATAGTGCGGCAGTTATTGAGATGGGCATGAATCACTTTGGGGAGATTTCCTATCTTACATCCATTGTCAAGCCTGAATGTGCGGTGATTACAAATGTGGGTATGAGTCACATTGAAAATCTTGGTTCACGAGAGGGAATATTCCGTGCGAAGATGGAAATTACCGAGGGCTTCACAAAGGCTAACACTCTTATTGTAAACGGAGACAACGAGTATCTGAGAAAAATCGAGGATACTGAATATAAGGTTATAAAGTTCGGTATGAACAGAGCAAATGACGTATATGCCAAGGATATTGTAAACAACGGATTACTTGGTGTAGAGTTTACGGCAGTTTATGATGGTGGGGAAATACATATAGAGGTTTCTCAGCCTGGCGTCCATAACGTGTATAATGCACTTTCTGCGGTGTGCGTGGGCCTGGCTTTAGAAATAGAGCCTGAAAAAATTGCAATGGGACTAAGGAATTGCCAATATACTGCATCAAGACTTGAAATTATAAGATGCGGTGATATTGAAATTATAAATGATTGCTACAATTCATCTCCCGATTCAGTTCGTGCGGCGTTCAAGGTTATGGCAGAGACCAATAAGGAAAGCAAGGTTGCAATTCTGGGTGATAATCTGGAAATGGGTGACTTTGCAATCAAGGCACATTACGAGCTTGGTAAGGATGCGGTGGATTCAGGCATTACGATGCTTATTACTGCAGGTGAGTTTGCAGAGGAAATCGCAAGAGGCGCAAGGGACAACGGCTTAGGTGCAGTTGTGTCGTATAAGACAACAGATGAGCTGTGTCAAAGGGTGACGGAGCTTGTACCGAAGAATAGCTGTGTTCTTATAAAGGCATCACACGGAATGAATTTTTATAAGATAACGGATGCTTTAAAAAGCCTGTAAGAGAAGGGGATAAACGAAATGAAAGAATTTATAAGTGCAACTGTACTATCTATGGTTCTGGCGTTTGCATCAACTGCCATTTTGGGACCGATGTTTATAAATTGGCTTCATAAGCTTAAATACGGACAGGAGATTCGTGACGAAGGCCCAAAGTGGCATCAAAAAAAATCAGGTACACCTACTATGGGCGGAATTATGTTCATAACAGGCATAGGCCTGTCGGTAGTAATTAATATAATTATTTCATACGTAATGGGGAATATGACAGACCTGATGCTAAAGGGATTGGTACTGTTTGCAGTATCTCTTGGCTTTGGTGCGATTGGTTTTATTGATGACTATATAAAGGTTGTAAAGAAGAGAAATCTTGGCCTGACTGCAATCCAGAAGTTCTTGCTTCAGCTTGGCTTTGCGGCGGCATATGTGGTAATAATGTACTTTATGGGTATGCTAAAAACCGATGTGAGGGTTCCCTTCACGGATTTTGCGGTTACATTACCTGTATGGCTGTATATACCATTTGTAATGTTTGTTGTGGTGGGTACTGTGAATGCAGTTAACCTTACAGACGGACTTGACGGTCTTGCATCAAGCATAACAGTTGTTGTAGCACTATTCTTTGGTGCGTATGCCTTCTTTAAGTTCCAGGAGGTGGGCGTAAGCCTGTTCTCGATGGCGATAGTCGGCGGTTTGCTGGGATTTTTGCTATTCAACCATTATCCTGCAAAGGTGTTTATGGGTGACACAGGCTCACTGTTTTTAGGCGGTGCAGTAGCGTTGATTGCGGCGGATATGAATATGCATCTGTATCTGATAATAGTCGGCTTTGTGTACTTTGCAGAAACACTTTCAGTAATTATGCAGACAACATATTTTAAGATTACAAAGAAAAAACATGGTGAGGGAAGACGAATATTTAAAATGACTCCCATCCATCATCATTTTGAGATGTCAGGTTGGAAGGAAACTAAAATAGTAATTGTGTTTACACTAACTACTTTAGTATTATGTGTAATCGCATATTTAGGATAAGTTGTGAAAGGAGCTTTTATGCGAGAGTCAAAGACAAGGAGTGGGACAAGAGCAGTAAGAGCCTCAGGCTATGAACGCCCAACTTCGCGCAGCAGAACCTCTGCTACCTTCAGTGAAAGGCATAAGTCCACAAGAAGCTCAGAAAAGGCGGAGGAAAGGAAGCCTAAGAGGGAAAAACTGTTCCAGAGAGGTAGCATGGACTACACCCTGCTATTCCTCATAATATTGATTGTAGTGGTGGGCCTGATTATGTTGTTATCAGCGTCAGCCCCGTCAGGAAAGCGTATATATGATGATTCCTACTATTATTTCAAGCGTCAGCTGTTCTTTATAGTCTTAGGCTTTGTGGGAATGATTGCAATTTCGCGTATTAATCTTAATAAGCTTATACCTCACGTGCCGAAGGCATTTTGGATATGTGTTGCATTATTGGTGCTTGTTCTTATCCCGGGTATCGGCGTTAAGGTTAATGGTGCAAGACGATGGATTAACCTGTTCGGTATACAGCTTCAGCCATCTGAGTTTATGAAGCCGATTATTGCAATGTATATTGCATACCACATTAGAAACAAAACAGTGGATTTATCTGATTTGCGAGGGAATTTGTTTTGCGGTATGTATATAGGTCTTGTGGCAATTCTTCTGATGCTGGAAACACATTTGAGTGGTACTATTGTTATAATTGGTATTGCGGTATGCGTTATGATTGCAGGCGGTACTCCTGCTAAATATCTGGGCATAGGAATTGGCGGTCTTGGCGGCTTGGCGGCATTGTATCTTTGCTTTGACAGAGTGCGTGCTGCGAGAATTTTCTCACTGTTTAACCCTTTTGCAGATGCACAGGGTGCAGGTTACCAGATTTCGCAGAGTATCTATGCGATAGGTTCGGGAAAATTCTTTGGTCTGGGTCTGGGAGAGAGTGTGCAGAAATACTCAAACCTACCGGAGCCATACAATGACTTTATTTTCTCAATCATATGCGAGGAGCTTGGCTTCATAGGTGCAACAATTGTAATCCTATTGTTTGCGGCATTATTCCTGCAGTCAATAAGAATTGCTCTTAAGGCACCTGATGTTTGGTCATCGCTTACCTGTGTAGGTATTGCCGCACAGATTGGTATTCAGGCGGTATTTAATATGGGAGTTGCGGTATGTCTGATTCCCAATACAGGCGTATCCCTGCCCTTCTTCAGCTATGGTGGTACATCGGTTATGACCTTGTTGTTTGAAATGGGAATACTTCTAAATGTATCAAGAAAATCAGTAAAATAGTGTAAACTGAAAGGACAGAATATGAAGGTTTTATTTGCAGGTGGAGGCACAGGTGGGCACATTAACCCCGCAATATCAATCGCTGATTATGCTAAATTGCAGGATGATAGATTTGAGGCATTGTTCGTAGGTACTGTGCGAGGACTTGAAAGTCGACTTGTGCCAAAGGCAGGCTATAAAATAGAGTACATTGACATTGAGGGCTTTAGCAGAAAGAATATGCTCAAGAATGTGTCGGTGTTAAGAAAGCTTATGAAATCACGCAAGGATGCAAGGCGTATTATTCGTGAATTTAAGCCGGATTGCGTTGTTTGTACGGGCGGATATGTAAGCGGTCCCGTTATGATGGCGGCGTATAAGGAGGGGATAGATGCCCTTATCCATGAACAGAATGTATACCCCGGCCTGACGGTGAAGGGTTCGGAGAAATACGCAAAGTATCTTGCGGTTAGCTTTGATGAAACAGTAAACTACCTCAATCGTGACAAGTGTGTTGTAACAGGCAATCCCATCCGCGGTAAGATTCTATTGGCAGATAAAACCCGAGCAAGGGAAAAACTTAATATAGATAAACCCTTCGTTCTTGTTTTTGGCGGTAGCCTTGGTGCAAAAAAGATAAACGATACAGTAACAGAAATTCTCCCCTTACTAAAGGAAAAGGGAATAAAGGTGATGTTCGGCACAGGTGACAAAAACTATAACGAGGTGCGTCAGGCGGTAGAAAAGCTAGAAATTACCGATGGTGATGAGTGCATTGAGGTTGTACCGTACATTGATAATATGGCAGAGGTTATGGCGGCGTCGGATGTGGTTATTGCACGCTCAGGCGCCATTACAGTATCGGAGCTTGCGGCATTGGGTAAGCCTTCAATATTAATTCCTTCACCCAATGTTGTGAGAAATCACCAGGAGCAGAATGCCCGTGAGTTTGAGAAAAATTCCGCGGCAGTTGTAATAACAGAACCTGAGCTGACCCCCGATGTGTTGTCAGGAAAAATCCTTTCGATGCTTAAGGATAATGATAAGCTTTTGAAAATGTCAGAAAATATGAAACAAATGGCAAAGACGGATGCATTGCAGAAGCTATATGCTCTTATGCAGGATATGAGTAAGGAAAAATGATTAGAAAAATACCATTTATTTTAGCCCTGCTATTGGTGGTAATAGGCATTCTGGGAACAGACTTTTCTCAACAGGAAAAGCGTCGGGAGACGGAGCCTTCGGCACCGACTCAGCAGGTGGAAAGAACGTTAAAGATAACAGCAACAGGTGACTGTACCTTTGCGACGGATGTGAACGCAAGCCGTGATCTAGGCTTTGTTGCATATCAGGAGCGTTACGGCAACGATTGGTTTTTCAAGAATGTCAAGGACATTTTTGAGGCAGACGATTTAACCATTGTGAACTTTGAGGGAACCTTGTCAGACAGAGGTGAAAGACAGATAAAGCAGTTTGCCTTCCGAGGTGACCCCGAGTATGCCAACATCCTGAGAGATTCAAGTGTAGAGGCGGCAAACCTTGCTAACAACCACAGTATGGACTATGGTGAGGTTTCGTTGACGGACACAAAGGAGCATCTTGCAAATGTAGGTGTTGCTTATTGCCGAGGTAAGGAGGATGTGTCAGTCATTGAGGTTAATGGCATCAAGGTCGGCTTGGTAGGTATTAATTACTTGAATGATGTTATGCGTACAGAGCTTGACGAGTCAATCAACAAGGCAAAGAATATGGGTGCAGAGCTTATCATTCTTTCAATCCATTGGGGTGTTGAAAAGGCAACCGCACCCAATCAGGAGCAGATTGATGTTGCACACCATGCCATAGACTCAGGTGTTGACCTTGTAATAGGTACGCATCCCCATGTGCTTCAGGGCATAGAGAAATACAAGGGTAGATACATTTTATACAGCCTTGGAAATTTCTCCTTTGGCGGAAATAATTCACCCTCGGATATGGATACGGCAATATTTACACAGGAATTCACCTTTATGGGTGATGAATTGTTATTGGAGGACAAGGTGGAGGTAATCCCCTGCAGAATTTCAAGCACAAGTCCTATGAATAACTATCAGCCTACACCACAGACAGGAGCAGAGGGAGAGAGAATTGCAAATCGTATTCAGAACTATACCGACGCCTTGGGAGATTTGGATATAAAATACAGAGTGCAGTAAACTGCACTCTTTTTTGTTCTATTCTTGTACCAGCTACATATAAATGGAATGAAAGTATTTTCGAGGAGGAAGCAAAATGGAAGAAACAAATATGTATCGTGATATTGCGCTTAGAAATAACGGTGAGGTATATATAGGGGTAGTCGGTCCTGTAAGAACAGGTAAGTCGACATTCATTAAAAAGTTTATGGATTCTCTTGTGATACCTAATATGACAAACATCTATCAGGTGGAGCGTACTCGTGATGAAATGCCGCAGTCGGCAGGCGGGCGTACCATTATGACTACAGAGCCTAAATTTATCCCTAATGAGGCTGTGGAAATAAGCCCTGGGGATAATGCCCATATGAAGGTTAGGATGATTGATTGCGTTGGATATGTGGTGGATGATTCTCTTGGCTATCAGGAGGACGGTGAGCCGCGAATGGTAAACACCCCCTGGTATGACCATCCCATTCCCTTCAACGATGCGGCGGAGCTTGGTACAAAGAAGGTTATATGTGACCATTCCACCATCGGTCTTGTTATTACCTGTGACGGCTCATTTACGGAAATTCCGCGAGAGAGCTATGTTGATGCGGAGGATAGGGTAATTTCGGAGCTGAAGGCAATCAATAAGCCTTTTGTGGTGCTTTTAAACTCTGCTTATCCCGAGGGCGAGGAAGCGGTAGCTCTTGCAAAGGAAATCGAAGCAAAGCATAATGTATCGGTAATGTGCGTAAATTGCGAGGAGCTGACACAAGGGGACATAAGTTTAATCATAAATAACATCCTTATGGAATTCCCAATAAAGGAAATACGAATAAGAACACCTAAGTGGCTACGGACCTTGTGCGATACACACGAGCTTTTAGATGAGCTGTATGCATCAATCAAGGATGCGGTTTCCGATGCTTGTAATATCCGTGATGTAAAGGCAGTAACAGAAAGAATGGGCATACCTGAGTTTGTCAAATGCACTGACATAATTCGTACAGACCTGGGTGAGGGGACAGTAAACATTGGTCTTGAGCTATGTGAAGAGGTTTTCTATAAGACCTTGAGTGAATGCTCGGGTGTTCAGATAAAGGATGATGAGGCGTTGCTTCGGTATTTAAACGAGGTACGTGAAATGAAGCGTGAGTATGAGCATATAGAGGGTGCGTTGGAGTCAGTGAGAGCAACAGGTTATGGTGTGGTATCACCCCTTAGTGAAGAGATGATTTTAGAGGAGCCTAAAATCATAAAGCAGGGAGGCAGATACGGTATCAGGTTAAAGGCCACAGCTCCGTCTATTCATATGATGCGTGCGGATATTGAAACCTCCGTAAGTCCCATTGTGGGAACGATAAAGCAATCTGAGGAATTGGTAGAGCATCTTCTGGCAGAGTATGAGGAGGACCCGCAAAAGCTCTGGGAGTCAAACATATTTGGCAAGACCCTCAATGAGCTTGTAAATGATGGTCTGAGGAACAAGCTTGACAGAATGCCGGAGGAGGCACAGGGCAAACTGCGTGAAACCCTTGAGAGGATTATCAACGAAGGAAGCGGTGGCTTGATTTGTCTTATCCTGTAATATGGAGGTCGTTATTTGAAAAAACTGATATTTTGTTTTGTTATTGTTTTTCTGTTTGGATGCAGTAATGGTGACAGTTATGGTGTTATTATAAAAAAGGAAGAGCAACAAACAGATTATTCCACCGTATATGCAGAAATTACGGAGTTTAGGGGGATAAAAAACAAGGATTTTGAAATGGAGTTTAATTTAGCGAATTCAAATGATATATGGGATGCAATCGGTGAATTTGACGCAATAGCACAAGAGGCACAGGATACACTCCCTGAAGGGGTAAAGTCAAGTCTGTTTATTACCCAGAGCATCAAACGTAATTCGGATGGGATTATATCTCTTGTAATGGAGAATTATACGTACACAGGAGGTGCTCATGGTGTTACCTCCTGGTATCCAAAAACAGTAAACACTCGAGATGAGTCCCCGCATATACTAAGCCTTGGTGAATTGTTTGCCGATGATAACTATATTGAGGGGTTAAACAGAATAATAAAGGAAAAGGTTAATAATGAGCCTGAGCGGTACAGTGAATTATGGGCAGAGCCTATAATTACAAAGGAGAATGAAAATAGGTTTTACCTTACTGATGATTGCCTGGTGATCTATTTCCCACCCTATGAGCTGAGCTATTACGCTAAGGGTTTTATTGAGTTTGAAATTCCATACATAGAAATAAACAGAATATTACAGGAAAGCTATAAAGTCCCTCAATGAGGGACTTTATTTATTTAGCCAATCTAATAGCCTGAAACGGATTTGCGGTCTTTGAGTAATTGTTTCGTATGAGCCGTTATAAAGGGAGTCCTTTAATAATGTCATAGCCTCGGTATTATTACCCACGCATATGGGTGGATGCATAACACACCACCAATTTTCACCATGACCGTTACCTAAAATCAATCTTATCCCTGAATAATTGCCTGATGGCAGAGTGATGTTACCGTAGTTTTTCTGAGGGAAATGAAAAATACCTGATTGCGCCACTGCCTCATAGGGAAGGTTGTTTGAAGCAAGATATTCATTTGCTGTAGCCTCTGCAATTTGTGAAAACTCCTCTGTGGTTTTTATATCTGTGCGGGCAGTTGCCGTTAAAACACAATCCCTGATTTCGAATTTAATATTCTGTGCTTCCCTTGAGTTATTGTCAGCCAGAATATGAAAACGGATAATATTTTTTTGCATATCCTTATAAAAGCTCACAGAATACGCTGAGATTGCACCCATAAACAGGGCAAGGGCGGAAAGTATAAAGATAATTTTTTTCATAAAATACTCCTTAAAGCTATTGTAAATAAATTCTTGACAAAAATAATATTTTTATACTTTATGGTATATACTAACGAAAAATAGAAAGGAAAAGAAATATGAAAAAGGTTATTTCTATAATTACTGTATGTATGGTGCTGACGGTGAATGTACTCAGATTTTCGGAGTTGCCTGTAATGGCGGCAGCATCGGATTTGCAACTGATGGCTCGTGCGGTAAATGGTGAAGCGCGAGGTGAACCGTACACTGGTCAGGTGGCGGTGGCGGCGGTTATCTTAAACCGAGTGAAGCATTCATCATTCCCCAATACCGTGGCGGGGGTGATTTATCAGCCCGGAGCATTCACTGCCGTAAGTGATGGGCAGATAAATGCACCCATTGATGCAAATTCCACAGTGTATAAAGCGTGCAAGGATGCAATGAACGGATGGGACCCGTCAGGCGGTGCCATATATTACTTTAATCCCGACACCGCCACAAGCTCGTGGATATGGTCAAGGGAGCTTATTGTAAAAATAGGTAAGCATAGGTTTTGCAGATAGAGGTGAGGTTAATGACAAAAACAAACAAAATACACGCAGTGGTATATACCATATTGGGAATTGCAATAATCGTGTTAGGCGTGATGTGGGGACGGTGTGCAATGGCAAAGAAAAAGCTTGATGTTGAAGTAACAAATAATTACGACAGAGCATTTTTTGAGCTTACGGACTATGTAGAGGACATTGATGTGCTACTTACCAAGGCGCAGTTAGCATCAACCCCGGCACAGCTTGCATCCATATC
>JAZOBR010000081.1:0-11478 GCA_045596105.1 Candidatus Ornithomonoglobus sp. | reverse complement strand
TGAATCATCCACTTGAATCCATCTATATCAACAATGATTTCATAGTGTACGCCCTTAAAGGTAACGGAGGTTACCGTACCTCTCAGCATACCCTTTTCAATCGGTACCACGTCAATATCCTCAGGACGTACCACGACATCCACAAGCTCATTCTTGTCAAAGCCCTTATCAACACACTCAAAGGTGTGACCCGAAAAGACTACCTTGAAGTCATCATTCATAACACCATCTACAATGTTACTCTCACCGATAAAGTCTGCTACAAAGGCGTTTACAGGCTCATTATAGATGTCTGTAGGCGTGCCTATCTGCTGAATGTGTCCGTCTGCCATAACCACAACCACATCCGACATTGACAATGCCTCCTCCTGGTCATGGGTTACATATATAAAGGTTATACCCGTCTGCTTCTGAATCTTTTTAAGCTCGTTCTGCATATCCTTTCTAAGCTTCAAATCCAAAGCTCCCAAAGGCTCGTCAAGAAGCAGTATTCTCGGATGGCTTATAAGTGCACGTGCAATTGCCACTCGTTGTTGTTGTCCGCCGGAAAGCTTTGTTACGTCCTTTCTCTCAAAGCCCTTGAGTGCAACAAGCTCAAGCATCTCCTTTACACGCTTTGTTATCTCCTTATTGGGTACACTCTGCAAACGCAGTGAGAATGCTATGTTTTCAAATACGTTCAGATGCGGAAATAATGCATATTTCTGAAACACAGTGTTGATGTGTCTTTTGTGCGGGGGGACATCGTTTATCTTCTTGCCCTCAAACAATATGTCACCGGTATCGGGGGTTTCAAATCCGCCAATCATTCTCAGGGTTGTGGTTTTTCCACAGCCTGATGGTCCCAGGAAGGTCACAAACTGCTTATCAAAAATATCAATGCAAATATTGTCAAGGACCTTCTCGTCATCAAATTCCTTTGAAATATTCTTTAGCTCAATTATCTTTTTCATATTATTTCCCCCTATAAAAATAAAACGATAAGCAACAAACACCGCTTATCGTGAAAAATACATATGCTATTATACCCATCTATCGGGAGCATATATAATGGATAGGTTGTAGAGTGTAAGTAAAGATTGTTTACGCGTACTCTTATTGACCGTTTCACAAGTCGATGTGTGCATTGCACATGGTTATAAAGTAACCAACTTATAAAATTTGAGCTTTTAACTCAATCAATAAGGCAGATTGAATCTGCCAACCGATAAATCGGCGTTCGGCGTTCGACCCGGCTGTCCGTCTGGCCTTAGCTTGAAAAAAATCAAGCGGACGTACATTCTCACCCTTGGAAATCCTATCGCATTATTTGTGCCGTCTGACACTCGCTACTTCCAATATTGATGATAGATTTAGTATAACACATATTCTTTTTCGTGTCAATAAAAAATTAGTCGAAAAACAATACTAACTTTTGCAGTTTGAAAAAAGATATATTGATTATTACAACAATGAATGAATTTCTTTAAAACTAAAATGAATGAGTCCGATACAATTCCGAACTCATTCACAAGCAAGTTAATATTTAATTTTGTCTAAACTTTGGGGTTCACTTCAAAAATGCCAACTCTTTTATTTATTCTGCTTTAATCAATGATGAGATTGCGTTACGCATACCCGGACCTGCTGAGCCGGGATAGCTTACAACTATCAAATCATCAAACTGACAAACATTGTTGTAAAACTCTACAAGGTTAAATCGACCATGGTCACTAGTGGGCGAAAAGCCATTCCATGAACGGGGGTCAATCACATATACCTCCTCGTAGTTATTAACCGCCCAGGTCGCAAATGCGTTACCAAAGGATTCCTTGATAATAACTGCCTTTTCACCGTTACCCACATTTGTCTTGTATCGGATTATGGGCATATCTCCGCCAATGAAGGTTGTGTACTTCTCGTCATCAAGCTCAATTACATCCATATCACGCCACTTTTTGCTAAGGTTCATATCCAGGAATACCTCACCTGTGTAATCAACTATAGGCAAGAATCTCTCCAATGTCTCGGGATTGTTTGTCAATGCACTCTCTCCGGGAGTACCCTCTAAATTGTGCATCCATGAACCAATGAAGCCGTCTACATTATTCTGCGGAAACTCTGATAGCTCGGGGATGTCCTCTCCCTTTGCGTGGATAAATGCACGATATGCATAATATGCACCACGCTGTGTCCAATGGTGGTCGGTTGAGAAGTACAGGTGCTCATCTGCGTGAGGCCACATCTCCTTGATAACGTTTACAGGCATTACATCCTCACTAAGGTTTGCATAAATAGTGCGTATACCCGAAATCTGGTCCGTGTAAATCTCCTCAGGACCATAAAACTCAGTCATCGAGGGAATGGCAACATCATACACCTTTACATTGGGTAATGCCTGAGCCAAAGAATTTACTACGCTTGCATATTTTGTACAGTTTTCCTCAGGATAATACAGTACCTCCATTGCGTACTTATTGTCTACAACCGATACGCCGTTATACTTTTCTACATTACCTGATAAGCGGTATGAATCATCTATGTATGTATCCTCCATCAAATCACGGAAGGGACGCTCTACAAACCTGAACTCACCCATAAATTCAAGCTTGTCCTTTGAAAAGTGTGAGAACATCTCAGAAGGCATATAAATGAGTCCGCCTCGTTTCATTACAGGAAGCTTGTACTCAGTAGTCTTGCCATCCGTTTCAAGGGTGCTGCTGTTAACCCACATATAGGTTGTGTCATGCTTATCAGAAATCGACATAGCACCACGCTCGTCATCCCAGCCAAGGGTATATCCGCACTGGGGAAGAATATCCTCAACAATCAGGTATATATCATTATCGCAGATATATGGCTCCTTTTTAAAGCTGAATTCTTCATTGTCAATGAAGTATGTAGTGGTAGATCCTGTTATCTCGATTGTTCTGCCACGTGTTATAACATGTACTACGACACTCAGGATTATTGCTATAATCACTGCACACACCAAAACAACCATCGCCTTTTTAGTAGTATGTGTCCTATGCTTCTTGCTTTTCATATGTTAATTCCCCTTTTATATATCCACTCTGTTTCTGTTTCCGCCACCAAGGTATGAATCGATATTCTCTGCTATCTCGTTCATACATCTTATTCTTGCCTCATATGCCGCCCACGCCATATGGGGTGTTAAAATAACATTTTTGTAATCCTTAATTTTCGTATACGGGCTATCCTCACCCATAGGCTCCGTTGAATATACATCAACACCAAGACCTGATATTCTGCCCTCTATAATAGCCTTTGTCACCGCCGCTTCACTTACTACTGCGCCTCGCGCCACATTTATGAGTATTGCAGTCTTTTTCATTCTTGCAATAAGCTTTCCATCAACAATCTCGCGAGTATCGTCATTTAAAGGCAGATGCACCGATATTACATCCGAATTTTGTGCCAACACATCTAATGACACACAATTATATAATGGGTCAAGGGTACGATTATATGCAAGCACACGAAAGCCTAATGCACAGGCATAATTTGCCACGGTTTTACCTATTGCTCCGAGACCTATGACTCCCCAGGTAAGGGTTGAGCTCTCGTGAAAAACAGGTGATACACTGTTTTGTCTGCCACTTTGAGTGTAACTGCCGTCCCTTACATATTCATTGTACTCGTTTAAGTGATTTACCAGAGACAACGCCATAGACATAGTTACCTGTGCTACTGACTCCGAGGAATATCCCTTTACATTACATACGCCGATACCCTTTCGTCTGCAATATTCCAAATCCACATTGTCATAGCCTGTAGCAGTTACACAAATGAGCTTGAGTCTTTTGGTATCCCCTAATGTTTCCTCATTAAGAGGCAGTTTGTTTACTATTATCACATCGGCATCCAACGCACGAAAGCGTATCTGTCGACGGTCTGTCTTTTTGTATACATCAACCCTGCCAAATCTATCAAACATAGAAAGGTCAATATCTTCACCAAGAGTGCCTGCGTCCAAAATGGCTATATTAAGCGATTTCTCCATATTAACCCTCCCTTTAAAATTCAGACAAAAGCAGGCGAACACAATGTCCGCCTTTATTATTGCAATTGTGCAAGCTTATCCCAGATAGAAGGATACTCCTTCTTCATATTGATGGGAAGCATATTTCTGTCACAGAAACCGTGTACTGTACTGCCCTCTGACATCTTCTTGCCATCAATGTCACGAATTACCTCATAATAAAATGCAATTCGTGCCACACCTAGTTTTTCAATGCGACATGTTACGGTAATCTCATCCTCATAGGTAAGCGCACCAATGTATTTACAGTGAGTTTCCGTCAAGGGAAGTAATATTCCCTGCTTTTCCATATCACTATATGTCATACCGATGATTTTAATAAAATCACCGCGCGCCATTTCAAACCACGGATAATAACGGGAATGATGTACAATCCCCATCATATCAGTTTCGGCATATCTTACAGTTATATTTGTCTTCGATTCGTAGCTCATATCTTATATTGACAGCTTCTTAACAAGCTCAACCAATCCTGCAGGAACTGTTTTTGTTATTGTCAAACCCTCTTGAATATCAATGTCATCAATCTGGCCATTATGCATTCTTACTATTCTGTTTGCCTTGCCCTCCAGAAGAAGCTCAACACATCTTGCACCCATCTGGCTTGCAATTACTCTGTCACGAACTGTAGGCGCACCACCACGCTGTACGTGACCCAGGATTGTGGCACGTGATTCAATGCCTGTTGCCGCCTCAATTTTCTTGGCAATGTCAATAACTCCGCCAACACCCTCTGCAACAACTACGATTGCATGCTTCTTGCCTCTTGACTTTGCCTCAAGTATAGGACGCAAAACATCCTCGTCAAAGTTGTACTTCTCCTCAGGAACCAAAACTACGTCTGCACCACACGCTATACCTGCCTCCAGGGCAATATAGCCTGCCGCACGTCCCATAACCTCAATTACCGAGCATCTCTCATGGGATGCTGAGGTGTCACGCAATTTATCCACTGCGTCCTTAACTGTGTTAAGACAAGTGTCATATCCGATTGTATACTCGGAGCAACCAATATCATTATCGATTGTACCGGGCATTGCAACTGTAGGCAAGCCTGCCTCACATAATTCTTTTGCACCACGGAATGAGCCATCACCACCAACTACAATCAAACCATCTATTCCAAATACTCTTGCAATCTGTATTGCCTTGGCAATACCTTCAGGAGTCTTGAAGTCAGCGCATCGAGCAGTCATTAAGGATGTACCGCCACGCTGCAGAATGTCACTTACTGACCTTGAGTCCATCTCCATTATCTCACCTGTGAGCAAGCCATTGTATCCACGGACTACACCGCATACCTTTACTCCATAGTATGCACCGGTTCTTACTACGGCACGAATTGCCGCATTCATTCCCGGTGCGTCACCACCTGAAGTAAGGACACCTATAGTTCTTACATTTCTGTTTTCCATTCTGTTCGCCTCCCATGGCTGAATTATTTTCCACTTTCAAGCTCTGCATCAATTATAATCTCCTGGGCAGAAGCCAGTTCTGTCTGTGGTACAAGGATTTCATACACCGTAGCTGTTTCGGCACTGTCCTCATTCTGCGATTTAACTATATTCATAATATTATGCTCATCGAAAATCCGAAGAATTTTGTCTACCTTAGACTTGTCTTGTGACATATATACTACTGTCCACATAATACTCTCCATAGTGCATTAAAAGCACTTCATTAATTTAAATCCTATTTTTCATACTGTATTATAATACAATATTTCGACAGAAAATTCAAGCATAAATTGATATAATACTACAAAAAAACTGTACTTATATTTTGTCTAATATCACAACAAAATAACCGTATTTTATTTGTAAGCAACGTTACCCTCGCCAAATTCCTCCACAAGAGCTTTGAAGCCTGCCTCAGTACCATCAAAGTACAAACGCTCGGGGACACGTACCACACGCTTTGTGTCCATAAAGTACACACGCACCTCAGTTTTTCCTGTGTGACGGCTTAACGCACGACTTACTGCACCCACACTTTCCTGATTATCCTCTCCCACACGAATGTACAGAATTCTTGAGGGCTTTTCATCAATTTCCATTTCAAGGTGCTTTACGGAATTAAGCAACACCTTCGGCTCCTCATCCTCACGGAGACTGAGCGTTCCCTCTACAAAAACAATTTCGCCCTCCTGAAGGATGGAGTTGAATCTCTCCAGAACCTTTGGGAATACAAGTGCCTCAACTGACCCATAGGCATCCTCAAGAGTGATAAACGCCATCTGTGAGTTGCTGCGTGTTATCTTATTCTTTCGTGATTCGATAATACAGCCAAGCTTTACTGTATCACCATCATTTAAGCCGTTGGTATTATGAACATATTCGTCATCCTCAGTTTTTATAACACTTTCATTTATCAATGAAATATTATGCCTTGTAATTTTTCGAATTTGTGCCTCATACTCCTCCATCGGATGACCTGAGAAATACATTCCTGTTGACTTTTTCTCCAATCTTAAAAGCTCACGCTTTTCGTATTCGTCAACATCGGGCAGAGCAATCTCCTGCTCCTCCTCTTCAAACTCATCAAACAAAGACATCTGTCCCGCAATATTATTGCGTTTTCTCTCATGAGTGTCCTGCATTGCAAATTCGTATGCCATCATAAGAGGACGGCGTCTTATTCCCATTGAATCAAAGGCACCGCAGGAAACCAGACTCTCAACCGAGCGCTTGTTCATATCTGTTCCGCTCAGGCGGTTTAGAAAATCCTGGAAGGTCTTGTACTCTCCATTGGCATTACGCTCTGCCACAAGAGAATCGATAAAGGCTCTTCCCACATTCTTAACTGCCAATAAACCAAATCGGATTTTACCATCCTCAACGGTAAAGTCTGCACAGCTCTTATTAACATCCGGCGGCAGACGGTCTATGTTCATTTCCTTACAGTTTGCGATATAATGGTTGATTTTATCCGTATCGTCAATGGTGGAAATTAATGCCGCCATATATTCAACAGGATAGAAGGTCTTTAAATATGCCGTCTGGTATGTTACAAAAGCGTACGCCGCCGCATGAGATTTATTGAAGGCGTAGTTTGCAAAATCATTGATTTCGTCAAAGATTGAAATTGCAACATCCTCTGCTATACCCATATTTATACATCCGGGTATTCCCTCCTCTGGATTACCATAGATGAAGTTTGTGCGTTCTATCTGCATCTGCTCCGCCTTTTTCTTTGAAATGGTACGGCGCAGCTGGTCTGCCTTGCCCAAGGAATAGCCCGCAAGTGATTTTACTATCTCCAATACCTGCTCCTGATATACCATACAACCATAGGTAACATCAAGGATTGGCTCAAGCTTTGGATGCTTATAAGTAATATCCCCGGGATTACGCTTATTGTGAATATACCTTGGAATCTGCTCCATAGGGCCCGGACGATAAAGGGCAATTCCCGCAATTACGTCCTCAAGGCTTGATGGCTCAAGCTCCATCATAAAGGACTGCATTCCTGCACTTTCAAGCTGGAACACGCCCGAGGTATTGCCTGTCGATATAAACTTAAACACCTCAGGCTCATCATAGCTTATCCTATCAAAGTCTATTTCTATACCGCGGTAGTCCCGAATAAGAATCTTTGCATTTTCAATTACTGTGAGATTTCTCAGTCCCAAAAAATCCATCTTAAGAAGACCAAGGTTTTCTACTGTGTCCTTCGGGAACTGTGTTGTTATAAAGTTATCCTTATTTAGTGTCAGGGGTACATAATTAACTATAGGCTCCCCTGTAATAACCACGCCTGCGGCATGGGTTGATGCATGGCGCGCAAGTCCCTCTAACGCCTTAGAGGTATCAATCAGCTGTTTTATATCTGTGTCACTGTCATACATTGCCCTTAATTCAGGCACTGATGTCAAAGCACTTTCAATGGTTGCACTCAGGTCTCTAGGGATAAGCTTTGCAACCTTATCCACTTCTGCATATGGAAGTCCCAAGGCTCTGCCCACATCACGAATCGCAAGACGAGCCTTCATAGTACCAAAGGTTACAATCTGCGCCACATTTTCTGCACCGTACTTCTCCACAACATACTCAATTACCTTCTGTCTGCCCTCCGGTGCAAAGTCAATATCAATATCGGGCATACTTACACGCTCGGGGTTTAAGAAACGCTCGAAAATAAGATTGTATCTTATGGGGTCAATGTTGGTAATGCTCAGGGTGTAGGATACAAGGCTGCCTGCGGCGGAGCCTCGACCAGGTCCTACTGCAACCCCGTTATTCTTTGCATAAGAAATAAAGTCACTTACTATCAAGAAATAGTCTGTGAAACCCATTCTCTCAATTACACTAAGCTCATACGCCAGGCGCTCCTCCAATTCGGGAGTTACATTGTCATATCTGAGATGCAAGCCCTCGTTACAAAGGCGTGTCAGATACTTATGCGCATCCTCATCATTTGGTACATCAAACTTAGGCAGATGTCTTGTGTTAAAATCAAAATCCACATGACAACGGTCAGCAATCTTCTGCGTGTTTTCTATCGCCTCGGGGACATAGCCAAAGACAGCTCTCATCTCGTCCTCAGACTTAATGTAAAACTCCTTTGTCTTAAAAGTCATTCTGTCCTCGTCCTTGATGGTCTGCTCCATCTGGATACACATCAGAACATCCTGATAGAAGGCATCCTCCTTAGTAAGATAGTGAATATCGTTGGTGGCAACCATACCCACGCCCTCACTTCTTGCAAGCTCAATAAGCTGAGGCAGGATTTGCTTCTGCTCAGGCAAGCCGTGGTCCTGAAGCTCGATAAAGTAATTGTCCTTACCAAAAATCTCAATATGCTCACGAATAATCTCCCGAGCCTTGTCCTTCTCACCATTTAGGAGTGCCTTAGGCACCTCACCTGCAATACAGGCACTAAGGGCAATAAGTCCCTCACTGTTCTCCCGTAATATTTCCTTATCTATTCTGGGCTTATAATAATAACCCTCAATACAACCCATGCTTACAAGCTTAATAAGGTTTTTGTAACCCTTATCATTTTCTGCTAAAAGAATAAGATGAGAATATTTATTATCAATTCCATAGACCTTGTTAAAACGAGATGTAGGCGCAAGATACACCTCACAACCTATAACAGGATTAATATCGTGAGCCTTACACTCACGATAAAAATCGACAACGCCGTACATTGTGCCATGGTCGGTAATAGCACAGCTTGTCATACCAAGCTCCTTGACGCGTGCCACCAGCTTTTTTATGCTGGCTTCACCATCAAGCAGGCTATATTCAGTATGTGTATGCAAATGACAAAAAGCCATACTATCAATCCTTTCCTAAGCTTTCGGCGTACTCTACAATTCTGTTAAGACGGTGATTTACACCTGATTTGCCGATTTTGGGGTCTGTAAGCTGTCCCAAAGCCCCGAGGCTTATGTCGGGATGCTTCAGTCTTAACTCTCCTATTTCGCGCAACACATCCGGTAGCTTTTGCCATCTATGCGCCGCCTTTATCTTTCTTATTGCAACAATGTGCTTTAAGCTTGCCCGCGCAAGCTTATCAAGGTTTGCATTGTCACAGTTTACAAGTCTTTGTGTCTTTGACGCATAGGATTTCTCCACCTGCGCCTCCATAAACTCAAACCCTGCCCTTCCACCGGTCAGGTATCCAAGCAAATCCGAAATCTGCTCACCCTCCTTGATGTAAACAAGCGCCTTATCATTACGCAGGGTCTGGCGTGGCTTGAAATCAAACTCACGCAGTATGGACACAAGGTTTTCTGCCATATTCCAGAAACGGGTTGAAAATTCAAGGTGGTATTTCTTATCAGGGGCATTAACCGAGCCACCGCCCATGAATGCACCTCTTATATATGACACCTTACAACATTCATACAAGAAAATATCACCGCTTATTTCCGCAACAAATTTATTGAAATCCTCACCTGAAATAACATAGCTCTTTCCGACCTCACGGGGAACTATCCCAAGCTCCTCTTCGATTGCAGTAACGAGTCTGTCGGTAACGACGGGTAATGCTCTTGAAAGTCTGAACTCACCCTCACCCACTCTTCCGCGAAAGGCAAAAAAGCCTGCAATTTCAGCTAAACGGCAGCCGGGACATTCATATTGAGTTTTACATATTGCTTCCTTTATATTTGACGCAAACGACATCCCTGACACCACCTTTTCTCTTACATCCCTTCTCCTATGAGCCTTACCTCAGGCTCAAGTACTACTCCGTATTTCTCCTTTACAACCGCCTTTGCGTGATTGATTACATCAAGCACATCCTGTGCCGTTGCATCGCCTATATTAATAACAAAGCCTGCATGAAGCTCGCTTATCTGCGCTCCGCCTGAGGAGTAACCCTTCAACTCTGCACCCTCAATAAGTGCGCCTGCAAAATAACCCTCGGGACGCTTAAAGGTGCTTCCTGCTGAAGGATACGCAATCGGCTGTTTTGTACGACGTCTTAAAGAATAATCCGCCATTCTTTCCTTTATTTCCTCGGGATTGCCCTTTTCCAATTCCAATACTGCCGATAAAATAACCTTATCCCCTGCTTCAAATATGCTCGTACGGTAGCCGAATTCACATTCCTCCGGGGTTGCCTCCTTAATCTCACCATCTGAATCGAGGTAAGTTACGGTTTTTACTACATTCTTGATTTCTCCGCCATAGGCACCAGCATTCATATATATACCACCGCCTAATGTGCCGGGAATTCCCGAGAGCTCCTCGTAGCCTGTCAGAGAATTTTGAAGCGCTATCGATGCGACTTTCGACATCAGAACACCTGCCTCGGCATAAAGCATATTCCCGTCAACACGACACTCACTCATATCCTTGCCGATTTCAATCACAAGTCCTCTTATGCCCTTGTCTGAAACAAGAAGGTTTGAGCCATTGCCAATTATCATATATGGAGTTTTTGTAGCCTTTGCAAGCTTAATGAGAGCTTTGATTTCCTCCACTCCCCCAGCACTTACATACATATCCGCCACGCCACCGATTTTAAATGTGGTATGATCGCTCATAGGCTCATTCTGAAGTAACTGCGGAGATATTTCCTTGAACTCTTTTATATGCATAAAACCTCCGAATTAAACAATTGTATTATCCTCAATCTGCTGCATCAATCTCTTGTTAAGCTCAACTGCGGCATTATAGCCCATCTTTTTCTGTCTGTTATTCATAGCCGCAACCTCAACAATTACTGCCATATTTCTGCCGGGCTTAACAGGGATTGTAACTGAGGGTACATTAATACCCATAATGTTTGTAAACTCATCCAACATACCAAGTCTGTCATATTGTTTATCTCTCTGCCATGGCTCAAGATGGATTACCATATCAATCTGCTGTTCATCCTTGACAGCACCCATACCGAAAATCTCTTTTACATCAATGATACCGATACCACGCACCTCTACAAAATGCTTGATAACACTTGGTGATGTACCTATGAGTGAT
>JAZOBR010000080.1:0-4693 GCA_045596105.1 Candidatus Ornithomonoglobus sp. | reverse complement strand
ATGGCTACGATCCGACTTATACGGCATAAACCGTTGACATTCTGATTCTCGGAGCAAGGTTAATCCGAGCCTGCTCGGATAGAGTCAGCTCCTTGGGAATGTTGTTTAAAACACCGTTGATTGCATCGTGAACATTTACAGTGTAGCTCTTAATGCCGAGATGGTCAATAAGCTTTTGTGAGCAATCTATATCGTGCTGAACGCCGTTGGGCATCATAACACCAATAACTCTGTCCCTGCCTAAGGCTTCGACACATAGAGCTGCAACAACCGATGAGTCCTTGCCACCTGAAATTGCAACAACTGCAGGTGAGTCGGGACCATTATCCTTGAAAAACTCACGAATCCATTGAACGCAAGCCTTCGTAACCTTTTCTGCGTCAAACATATTTTTCTCCTTAATAGGTTGAGTAAATTCTTGTATTTACAGGGATAGTGTTTGCAATAAAGTCAATATCCTTTTTCTTTAGTCTAATACAACCGTGGGAAATACCCACACCGACTCTGCCGTCGTATTCAGTGTTATCGTAGCGTAACAGAACGCTGTGAAGAGCATATCCGCGGTGGAATACAAGACAGGGACCTACATAGTAGCCGTTATAATACCAACCGGGTACGCGGTATTTGTACTCATATGAGCCGACGATTGATGGTGTCCATGGTGCACCGATAGCACAGGTTGCCTCATAGATTGGCTTCCATTGATACTGCTTACCCTCATATACTCTTACCTTATATTCACCAAGCGAAATCCATACCATATAATTTGTACGGCTTGAGATTCCCCACTGATTTACGGGGATTGACTTGAAGAATTCCACTGCCTTCTTTGATTCACCCAGATATACATCAAGGTATGTGCCTTTATCCTCTACGGTGATTTCAGATTCGATGGCATCGGCAAAGGTGCGAAGTGATGCATAAACCTTGCCGTCAATCAAAAAGCTGGGAACGGGTGCATCAATATCCTTGCCAAACACTGTCGTGTATGTAGAGCCTGCATTGAAGAAAATATATTCATTACCTAATGCAACTGTCTGACTCATGTATTTGTCATTGTAATAAGAGGTAAGACCGATATACTTTGCAAGTGCCTCAACGGGGACCATTGCGTTTTCCTCTACAATTCGGCTACCCTTAATATTGGTAGCCACACCATTGTAATAAAGATTTACACTCTTTGTATAGTATGGACGAAGTGTAACTGAAATATCAGTTGATACTACCTCTTCATCCTTGTCATTTTTGTATGCGTAGATGGGGAAGGGTATATCCTGACCCTGATAGTAGTAATCAGTATAATATAAAATGCTCTCCGCACCATCCTTTAATCTTACCTTGAAGACATCACCGGGTACTACCTTGGGGACGGTAAAACTAAACACGTATTCTTTAGCGTCCCCGTTGATAGCAAGAGTCTGTGTGTCAAGCAAATTGTCATCTGCGGAATATAGCTCAAGTGTTACGTCGCAATATATCGGGAAGGGTAGCTTTTCAAGTGAAGCGGTAACTGTAAGCTCCGATGCTACCTGGTCAAAGCTCGGGTCACCACCGCCCACAGGCTCCTCTCCGGGCTCGGTTGCTTCCTCTTGAGGTGTCTCTGTAGCCTCAGGCTCTGCCGTTGCCATAATTATTGCGGCATCGGTCGTAACAGTTGTATCAGTCGTTACGCCATCTATGGCAAGACCAACGGTTGTAGCTGAGAAAATTGATGTTGTTAGTAAAAATGCGATTAACTTTTTCATATGAAAATCCCCCATATTAATGATATTATAATTCTATCATTTATGGGGGAAATTGTCAACATTATTTGTGGTACTTACTACCATTATTTATCATAAAGGAACGATAAATTTGTTCTGTTAAAACCACACGCATCAACTGATGGGGGAGCG
The DNA here is from genome assembly GCA_045596105.1 of Candidatus Ornithomonoglobus sp. Taxonomy (GTDB): domain Bacteria; phylum Bacillota; class Clostridia; order UBA1381; family UBA1381; genus Ornithomonoglobus. The sequence continues at coordinate 2,798 of JAZOBR010000080.1, read as the reverse complement.
TCATTCTGCCGAAGGATAAGCGTAGGTCTGAGCGTGATTTAACCTCATCTGACAGCCCTAAGGAGCCACCAATTATAAATGCGATGTTGCTTGTATTCATTGTAGCGTTTTTCATAGTGTCCGCAAGCTCTGTGCTTGAAAGGGTCTTGCCCTCAATGCAAAGCGAAATCACATAGGCATCATTCTTGATTTTTGAAAGGATTTTTTCACCCTCTCGAGCTTTAATTGATTCATTTTCACTATCCGTTGCATTGTCAGGGATTGAAATATCAGGGATTTCCACCACCTCAAAATCGCAAAACCTTGAAAGTCTTTTTCGGTATTCTGTAATTGCATCGGTAAAGAATTTCTCCTTTATTTTGCCTACGCAAATAATTGATACTCTCATTTGTTACTCCTAACCAAGCATTTCTGTAATCTTGTATCTTTCTGCCACCTGCAGCGTCATATCATCGCCAACTCTTACACCATTGTCGGTAAGCCTGTTATAGGTTTCCATCATAGCAATGTCAGGCATATTGTTTTTATCACTTAAATGACCGAGCATTATGTGCTTTGTGCCGCTAAGCACAAGTTTTAGTGCCGTCTCTGACGCCGCTTTGTTGGAAAGGTGTCCCACATCACTTAATATTCTCTGCTTTAGTGCGTAGGGATACTCGCCAAAGCGAAGCATATCTATGTCATGGTTGGATTCGAGCAGAATGCTTTGACACCCGTAAAGTCGCGAAAGGATACCCTCACGCATAATGCCTATATCTGTGGCAGTTGCAACCTTGCTTTCACCGTCTTGGAATACAAAACCGCAGGGATCCACTGCATCGTGAGGTATCTGGAAGGGTGTAACGCCGATGCCGCCGATATCGTATGTAACATCAGGTGTAATTTCGCATATCTGCTCGTCCTCCAGCTTGCCGAAGCTGGATTTTTTATGAGTGCCATATGTAGCATAGATGGGAATTTTAAGCTTGCGGGCAAGAATTCCAACACCCTTTGTGTGGTCAATATGCTCGTGGGATACAACAATAGCTTTTAAGCTGCTTGAAGCATTAAGACCCGACAGTGCCTCGGTAGCACTTTTGCCACTCATACCGCAATCTACTAAAATATTCGATTTCCCGTTTGTGATAAGCGTGGCGTTACCTGATGAGCCACTTATAAGTGAATAAAGCTTTAGCATAAAATCTCCTAAAAATAAAGGGCGACCTGAAGCCGCCCGTAGGTTTTAAATGTAGTCGTCTTCGATAACCTGAATACGCTGAATGTTGCCGCCAAGAGCAATAAATTTGTTCTCAAAGTTCTCGTAGCCACGGTCGATGTGGAAAATATCGGTTATCTCCGTGTCACCGTTTGCCATAAGCCCTGCAATAATCATTGCGGCACCTGCACGAAGGTCTGTTGCGGTAACTGATGCACCTGATAGCTCCTTGACACCATCGATAATAGCAAGCTTGCCCTCAACTCGGATGTTGGCACCCATACGCTTTAACTGATTAACATATCTGAAGCGGTTGTCCCAGACTCCCTCCTTGGCAGTTGATGTGCCGGGGATGGATGTAAGGAAGGTTACAAGCTGTGGTTGCATATCTGTGGGGTAGCCGGGGTAGGGCAGTGCAATAAAGTTCACATTACGAAATTCCGTTCCTTCTTCAACCCACACTCTTGCAGTATCGTCACCGTATTCAACCGATACACCTGACTCAATAAGCTTTGAGCCTATTACCTCAAGGTGACGGGGAATAACATTGTGAAGTGTTACATCACCGCGAGTTGCGGCTGTAGCAATCATGAATGTACCTGCCTCAATCTGGTCGGGAATAATTGCATAATTAACGCCATGAAGCTCCGATACACCCTTGATTCTGATTGTGTCAGTACCGGCACCGCGGATATTTGCACCGCAGGCATTTAAGAAGTTTGCAAGGTCAACAACGTGAGGCTCACGAGCGGCACTTTCAATTATTGTAGTACCCTCTGCCAATACCGCCGCAAGCATTGCATTTACCGTTGCACCAACAGAAACAATATCAAAATAGATTGTTGAACCTTTAAGAGCTGATGCCTCTGCACAAACAACACCCTTTGAGGTGTCCACCTTAGCACCCAAAACCTGGAAGCTCTTAATATGCATATCAATGGGACGTGTACCGAAGTCACAACCGCCGGGCGGGTCCACTAGAAACTTGTGAAATCTGCCAAGCAAGGCACCCATAAGATAGCTTGAGCCACGCATACGGCGTGTCATATCGCTTGGAGGCTGGTATGATGTCACCTCTGAGCAATCTATCTCAACAGTATTCTTATCTATATATTCAACCTCTGCACCAAGGCTTTCGAGTATTTTTAAAAATAACTTAACATCTTTAATATCAGGCAGATTTTCCAAACGGCATCTGTCCTTGACCAAAAGACAGGCGGGAAGGATTGCGACTGCGGCATTTTTAGCACCGCTTATTGTAACGTCACCCATTAGCTTGTTACCGCCTCTGATCAAGAGTTTCTCCAATAGATACACCCCTTTTTATTATGTATTTATTCCTCTTAACAAAATTAATTGCAATTACACAAGTATATTGTATCACATATATTGTAAAAAAGCAAAACATTTTTTGAAGTGTCCACAAAATTTAATATTACCTAAACCAAAATGTAACATTTTGTCAATAGGTAAAAATGAAAAAACAGCTTGCAGACTCTACAAGCTGTTTGTATTCATTATTGAATTAAACGGCACGCTGTACCTTTCCTGAACGAAGGCAGCGAGTACAAACATGAACAGACTTCGGTGTGCCGTTAACGAT
>JAZOBR010000079.1:0-3711 GCA_045596105.1 Candidatus Ornithomonoglobus sp. | reverse complement strand
ATAGTCAATGCTAGGCTTATAATATCTTAAAACGTGCTCTATGTACTGCGAGTCACCATAGCTCTTGTACGGCCAGTTACTTACATAATCCACCGCGTGGGCACGCTCCGCCAACCAATCATCTCCCACCGCCGCAAGAATCCTATCAAGGACAGTTTGTCCGAAATTATAGGACTGAAGCATTTTTGCGTAGTCATAATCATAGCGGTAAAGTGCCTCAGACAACAAGTATGCCGCATAGGGTATCGCTCTTGCAGGCACTGCTCTGTCCTCAAGAGTCCACGCCTTACCCTCACGCTCTAAACCGAATTTGGCAAACGCCTTCTCGTTTGAATACTCAATCTGCATTATTCCCCAGGCAGGACGCGGTGTTCCGTCATTATAATATTTATAGTTCACGCCGCCCGATTCCTGCATACATACCGCCGCAAGAATGTTCGGGTCAACACCGTACTGGTCACCTGCACTCTTGAATATGTCACTGTAGCTTTTAACTGCCTTGTTAACATTGCTTGTACCGATTTTAAACTGACTTAAATCTGTGCCATTATGGTCAGGGATTATTGATGCGAATGCCGATGTGGCAAACATCATAACTACCATAAGTGATGCTATTATCTTTTTCATTTTCTCATCTCTTTTCGTTATAAAATTTGATTTTCAATTGCAAAAGATATTACTATTATACTATATTTCGTCCGTTAAGTCAAATGTTATATATTGACAAGGGGCTTCACCCTTCGACAAAAAATAAAGGATGCTACTGTGTGAACTGCACCATTTTGTACAGACCCGTTCACTGTGTAACATCCTTTATTTTTCATTATTTATTAGCGTTAACAAACTCTGTAACCTTTGCTACAGCATCTGTAAGTGCAATATCCACCGCACTCTCCATTGTACGCTCCTTGTATTCTACCATACCCTCTGACAGCTTCTTACCAACTACGATACGTACGGGAATGCCAATCAAGTCCGCATCCTTAAACTTAACGCCCGGACGCTCCTTTCTGTCATCAAGAAGCGTCTCAACACCATTGTCAAGAAGCTCCTCATACAGCTTCTCTGCCTCCTTAACCTGCTCCTCATCCTTGTAGTTTGCAGGAACAACAATTGCCTCATAAGGAGCAATGGCTACGGGCCAGATGATGCCATTATCATCGTGCAGCTGCTCAACTGCCGCCGCAACACATCGTGTTACACCAATACCATAGCAACCCATAATAACTGTCTTCTGCTGACCATCCTCGTCAAGATACTTCAAATCCAATGCATCTGAATACTTTGTACCAAGCTTGAAGATATGACCAACCTCGATGCCCTGCTCTGACTTTATTGTGCCACCGCACTTGGGACACTTATCACCTGTTACAACCACACGAATATCTGCAATTACATCAGGCTCAAAGTCGCGACCCATATTAACATTCTCAAAATGCATATCTGTCTCGTTAGCACCAACAACAAAGTTCTTCATCATTGCAACTTCCTTATCGGCATATACGGGAATACCAAGGTTTATGGGGCCTGCAAAGCCAACCTGCGCTCTTGTTATCTCGCGGACCATACCCGGCTCTGCAAGCTCAAGGTCATCCGTTGCACCAACAAGGTTCTTTAGCTTAACCTCGTTAACATCGCGGTCACCTCTTACCATAGCCGCAATATACTTATCATCCGCCTTATAGATGATGGTTTTTGCAAAGTTGTATGCCTCCATACCAAGCGACTCAACAAGCTCATCAATTGTATGAGCATTAGGTGTATGAATCTTGTTTAGTGCAAGGTCACCCTCAATCTGGGTCACCTCCTTGGGGATACATTCGCACTTTTCGTAGTTTGCCGCATATCCGCAGCAGTCACAGTAAGCAATACCGTCCTCACCTACTGGAGACTTAACCATAAACTCCTGTGAGCCGCTGCCACCCATAGCACCGCTATCGGCATCAACAACTGTGAAGTCGAGACCAAGTCTTGTAAAAATTCTGTTGTATGCATCATACATCTTCTTATATGACTCATCCAGACCCTTCTCGTCAAGGTCAAAGCTGTATGCATCCTTCATAACGAATTCGCGGCTTCTTATAACACCAAAACGCGGTCTGCCCTCATCACGATACTTTGTCTGGATTTGATACAGTGTCATAGGATATTCCTTATATGACTTTACATTATCAATTACGCACTGTGTAAATAGCTCCTCGTGTGTAGGTCCAAGACAGAAATCGCGGTCACCTCTGTCCTTTAGCTTGAACATGCTCGGTCCGAACACTTCCCATCTGCCCGATGCCTGATATGCCTCTGCAGGCAATAATGCTGACATCAGCAGCTCCTGCGCACCTGCGCGGTCCATCTCCTCACGAACGATTGCCTCAACCTTCTTTAATGTCTTAAGACCCAGAGGGAGGTATGAATATATTCCTGCCGCAAGCTTACGGATAAGTCCTGCTCTAAGCATCAATCTATGACTTGCAATTTCAGCCTCTGCCGGCACTTCACGAAGTGTGGGCATTAGCAAGTTTGACATTTTCATCTCTCTTTTTCCCTTCCTTTATCAATATTTATGGCTCTTAATAAGTGTGCCGATACCTGTCTTTGTAAAGATTTCAAGCAACAGACAATGGGGTACTCTGCCGTCAATGATATGTACGCCTGTAACACCATCATTGATTGCCTCAATACATCCCTGCACCTTCGGTATCATACCTCCGCTTATTGTTCCGTCATTTATCATTGCATTTATCTCGTCAATATCCGCCTCATAAACAACCTGACCGTCCTTTGTCTTGATTCCCTCAACATCTGTCAGAAGGATAAGCTTTTCAGCCTCTACCGCTGATGCAACTGCACCTGCGACTGTGTCGGCATTTATGTTGTAGCTATTGCCCTCACTATCTGTACCGATAGGCGCAATAACGGGTATCCACTGGTCTCGGTAAAGATGGTCAAGCACCTCGCTCTTTACTTCTACAATGTCACCAACGAAGCCTATATCAACTTCCTCACCATCTACTATGGTCTTCTGCTTCTTACACTCAATAAATGAAGCATCAATACCGCTTATGCCGATAGCTCGTCCGCCATGCTTGTTAATAAGAGCAACAATCTCCTTGTTGGTCTTGCCTATAAGCACCTGCTGAGCAACCTTAACAGTTTCCTCATCAGTTACTCGCAAGCCGTTTATGAACTTACTCTCAACACCCTTTTCATTGAGCGCCTGAGAAATGTCGGGTCCGCCGCCATGAACAACTATGGGATTAAGACCGATAAACTTCAATAGGATTATATCCTCAATTACCTGATTCTTAAGCTCCTCATTTATCATCGCATTACCACCGTACTTAACTACTACGGTCTTGCCGTAGAACTTTTGCATATACGGTAATGCATCAATAAGGATTTGTGCTTTTTTGATTAGTGCCTCCAAATTCTCTTCCCCCTATTACAGATAGAATCCCGCATTGGAAATTCCTGTTTTTTCATCAAGACCAAACATAAGATTCATATTTTGAACAGCCTGTCCTGCCGCTCCCTTGTATATGTTATCGAGTGCAGATACTATTACTGCACGGTTAAGTCTCTCGTCCACCACGATACCAATTTCTACAAAGTTTGAGCCTGCTACGTGCTTTGTCTCAGGCAGCTTGCCTGCATCCTTGACACGAACAAAATACTCGTCCTTATAGTATTCCTTGTATGCATTCACAAGCTCCT
>JAZOBR010000078.1:0-2399 GCA_045596105.1 Candidatus Ornithomonoglobus sp. | reverse complement strand
AAATCACCATCAAAGGTAATTCTACCATCCTCAGTTCTTTTAGCGTCATAGCCAAGTCTGTATAATTCTTTTGATACCAATGCTTCTAAGCCAAATAATGTTGGCACAACAATTTCAAATCTATCCTTCATATTATCTCCTCTTGCGTTTTTTACGGAAGCGTCCTTTATTCGTTCCTGTAGGTAATGCTCGTTTTTCGATTTTTCTGATGGTCTGTAGTGAGTTATCCTCTGTTCTTACAAAATCTATGCGTCTTGTAATCATATCAGCTTTGACCACAGTTATATCAAGTGTATCACCAATTTTGTATGAATTAGCAGAACGAACACCCTTGACACAATGAGAGTTTTCATCATATTCATAATAATCACCCAACATAGTCTCATATCGAATTAAACCCTCGCATGAGTTTTCCAAGGTCACAAACATACCAAACGATGTCAGTGATGTTATGATGCCTGTAAAGCTTTCACCAACAAACTCACGCATATATGCAGTTTTTAAAATGTCAACCGCATCTCGTTCTGCTTTTTCGGCTTCTATCTCTCTTTGGGTAGAAATTTCTGCAGCATTTGTCATTGTACCTTCATAATGCTTTCTAACATCGTCTGTTAAATTACCCTTTATAAATGATTTCAACACTCTATGAACAAACAAGTCAGGATAACGCCTTATTGGTGATGTGAAATGGCAATAGAATCTTGCGGATAAACCGAAATGACCTTCATTTATATCCTTATAGCACGCCTTCATAAGCGAACGAAGCATCATTTTAGAAATCATAAAATCCTCAGGTGTACCCATAACGTTTTCGCGTATTTCTTGTAACGCCTTTGGATGGAAGGTGTCGGAGTCGAGCTTACCTTTAATTGAATATCCAAAGTTCTTAATAAAGTTATTAAATTCTGTAAGTTTTTCGTTAGTAGGTGCTTCATGGACTCTGTAAATAAAGGGTATCTCTGCCCAATATGCTATTTCTGCAATTGTTTCATTTGCAATAAGCATAAAAGACTCAATAAGCTTCTGAGAGTCACCACGCTCATCAACATAAATATCTATCGGTATTGCATTCTCATCGCACAACACCTTTGATTCGGGGAAGTCAAAATCAATTGCGCCTCTTTCTTTTCTTTTAGACGCAAGCTTCTTGGCAAGAAAATTCATATCAAAAAGAATATTAACTATTTCAGAATATTCCTTTGAAAGCTCTTTATCCCCTTCAAGGATTTTATTGACATTATTATAAGTCATTCTGTATTTTGAATGAATCACTGATTCACACAATCTGTGAGAATGAAGATTTCCGTCCTTGTCAAGCTCCATAAAAATAGTCAATGCAAGCCTGTCAACATCAGGATTCAATGAGCAAATCCCGTTAGACAATTCTTTCGGAAGCATAGGAATTACTGTGTGCGGAAAGTACACACTTGTAGCACGATTGAGTGCTTCCTTGTTCAGTTCTGTTCCGTCCTTGACATAATACGTTACGTCGGCAATGTGAACGCCGAGAAGCATATTCCCATTAGGGAGTTTTTCAAGAGATACTGCATCGTCAAAATCTCTTGAATCGTCACCATCAATCGTGAAAATTATTTTATCTCTCAGGTCCTCCCTTCCCTCTGCTTCCTCAGGAGAAACAGAGGTTGGGAGATTAGCAACTTCAGATTTTACTAATTGACTGAATTCTAAATTCAAGCCACGTTCTGCCAATAAACCGTCAAGGCATCCTTTTTTGCTGTCCCGGTTGCCAAAAATCGTTATTACCTTACCAACAGGTACATTCCTTTGAGTGTATCTGTCAATGGTAACAAGGACTCTGTCACCCTTTTTTGCTCCCATTAAATCATTTTGTGAAACACTGATTTCGGCAAAGAATTCCTGCTTATCGGGTGCAATCATAAATTTACCCGATTTAATACCACGGACAACGCCAACAAGCGATTTATTGCCTCTTTCAATAATTCTGATTATATGTCCCTCGCGATGATGACGCGAATTATCCTTAGAATCAATTTTTACAAGAACTTTATCGTTATGATATGCGTTACCTAATCCCTTTTTATCAATGAATACATCATTTCCCTCATCATCACCGCATCTAACAAAGCCAAAGCCCTTTCGAGCATTACATTGCAGAGTGCCGATTACTACATCTGACTTGGAATCCAAAGCCATATATTTTCCCTTTGGTGTTCTGTATATCCTGCCCTCTCTTTCAAGCTCATCAAGTAACAAATAAAATTCATCCATATCAACTTTCGGCACGTCAAGAATGACAGCCAACTCGTCTGCCTTTAGAGGAATATATATATTATCTGTGATATATGCCAGTATTAGTTCTTTTCGATTCATTATTTCCTCTCTTTTATTAATAAAACCCATTCATTATTGAATGAGCT
>JAZOBR010000077.1:0-4570 GCA_045596105.1 Candidatus Ornithomonoglobus sp. | reverse complement strand
GTTATTCTGCCTCGTGACAAATCATACGGACTCATTTCCATTGTTACCTTGTCACCCGGCAAAATCTTAATGTAGTTCATTCTTAGCTTGCCTGAAATGTGTGCCAATACCTGGTGGCCATTTTCAAGCTCCACTTTGAAGTTTGCATTTGGCAAAGTTTCCATTACTGTGCCTTCAACTTCGATTACATCATCCTTAGCCATTCTTTATACTCCTTCATGAGCGAGAAACCGCCGCAGCATATAGTTTTCTATATTGCCACTTTCAATAAGAGCTGCGATTTCTTCGGATATAATATAACTTCCTTGTATGTGCCTGAGGTTTTTCTTTTTGGGAGCCTCAAGCTTGCGTGCCGCACCGTCGGCAACGTATATATAATTGTCGGTGATGCCAACCACCACATATGCCATCCCCGAATCTCGTCCTGCCTTTGAAAACACCTTTTGTCCTATACGATATTCCATAGAGCTACCTCTCTTTATAACGTAAGGATTTCCACGCCCTCCCGCGTTACAACTACTGTGTTTTCGTAGTGTGCAGCCAAAGAGCCGTCTCTCGTTACTACAGTCCAATCATCATCAAGCACATTTACGTGATAGTCACCGGCCGTTACCATTGGCTCAATTGCCAGAGTCATACCGGCGGCAAGCCTCACACCCCTTCCCGCTTTTCCGAAATTAGGAACCTCGGGCTCCTCGTGGAGTTCTCTGCCGATTCCGTGGCCTACAAGGTCACGTACTACGCCATAGCCTCTTTCCTCTAAGAATGTTTCTATTGTGTGCGAAACATCGCCCAACTTCACATCGTGCTTTATTACCTCAATTCCTGCAAAAAAGCTTGCTTTTGTGTCATCTATAAGCCTCTGAGCCTCCTCCGTAATCTTACCGACTCCGAAGGTCCTTGCCGCGTCTGAATGCCAGCCATCCAGGATACAGCCCATATCAATGCTTATGATGTCACCGTCCCTAAGCTCTCTCTTTGATGGTATTCCGTGAACAACCTCATCGTTAACCGATGCGCAGATTGTTCCCGGATAGCCGCCGTAGTTCAGAAAATTTGGTGTCGCACCATGCTTTTTATAAAAATTGAATGCGATTGTGTCAAGCTCCTTAGTTGTCACACCCGGCTTAATCTTATCCTCAAGCACAAGGAATAACTCCTTTGTGAGCTTGCACGATTCACGCATTTTCTCAATTTGCTTTAGTGATTTAATGGATATCATTAAATTACTCCTTAAAGCCAAGAGCTTCCATTACGTTTCTGGTAGTATCCTCCAGCTCGTCTTCACCCTTTGCTATCACCAACATACCTCTATCCTCATAGTATTGCCTGATAGGCTCTGTCTCTGAGTGGTATATGTCAAGTCTCTGTTGGATTGTTTCGGGTACATCGTCCTTTCTGCGGATAAGCTCACCTCCGCAATTATCACATATACCCTCTTTTTGAGGCATCTTTGAAATCAGATTGTACGGAGTACCGCACTTTGAACACTCGCATCGCGATGACAATCTGTCGACTATCATATGGTCGCTGACGTCAAGTAGCAACACCTTATCAATTTCAATTCCTGCCTCTGTAAGCGCCTCTGCCTGAGCAATTGTCCTGGGAAATCCATCAAGGATAAACCCGTTTTTACAATCCTCCTGCGACAAACGCTCTTTAACAATTCGAACGATGACATCGTCGGGAACAAGCTTTCCGTCATGAATATACTTCTCAGCTATCTTTCCAACCTCAGTCTGTTCTTTTATCGCGGTTCTTAGCATTAGACCCGTTGATATAGTACTTATACTGAGCTTTCTCTCTAACATCTCGCCCTGAGTTCCTTTTCCGGCACCCGGGGGTCCCATAAGAATTAATCTCATAGCTTTGCCTTTCCGCATTTTATACTGCCGTCTTGGCTCTCGAAGAATATATATTATTCTCCGAAATCAAATTTCTTTGACTGCCGATTATTCCAGGAATCCCATATAATGGCGCATTACCATCTGAGATTCCATCTGCTTTACTGACTCAAGTGCAACACCAACCATAATCAGTAGTGATGTACCACCAATCTGTAGGCCCTGGTTGCCTGTTACAGCACCAACTACTACGGGCAATACCGCAACTATACCTAAGAAGAATGCGCCTACAAGGTTTAGTCTTGATGTTACCCTTGCAAGGTAGTCGCTTGTTGACTTACCCGGACGGATACCAGGAATATAACCGCCTGACTTCTTGATGTTATTTGACATCTCGATGGGGTTAAACTGGATTGTTGAGTAGAAATATGTGAAAAATATTATCAATAGGAAGTATAATATTCCATATACTACTGTTGTCCATGCGGGACCTGCTGTTGACAAACAGTTCAAAAGTGTTCCACCAAAGCCTGATGTAGGAACATTTCCGCCCTTCAATAGTCTTACGATTGTTGCGGGGAATGCCATTATCGATGAAGCAAAGATAATGGGCATAACGCCACCTGCTGCAACCTTGATGGGGATATTTGTGTTCTGTCCTCCATACATCTTTCTGCCAACAACACGCTTAGCGTACTGTACAGGTATCCTTCTCTCAGCATCTGTGAAGAATACTACAAGTGCAATTGCTGCAATTGCGATTGCCAGAATTACTACTGCCCATACTGTACCCATTGCGCTGAATGAACCGCCCTTTAGAACGTATGTGTTCACTACTGACATAATGGCATTAGGGATTCTTGATACGATACCTGCAAAGATAATCATTGAGATACCATTGCCAAGACCCTTGTCAGTAATAAGCTCACCCAACCATACGATGAATGCTGTACCTGCCGTGAATGTAAGAACAATCACGAAAAATGTAAGCACACCAGGGTTCTGGATGGGGTTGATGCCTGCTGTAACGCCCATATTAAGCAATGTTACGTACAAGCCTGCACCCTGTACAAATGCAAGAATAATACCTACATATCTTGTAATCTTGTTGATTTTCTTTCTGCCCTCAACGCCCTCTTTTGCCAATCTCTCAAGTGCGGGAATCGCAACTGTAAGAAGCTGGATTATAATTGATGCGTTAATGTAGGGTGAAACACCCATTGCAAGGACTGTTGCATTCTCAAATGCTCCACCTGTGAAGGTGTTGAATAGATTGAACAAGTCCATGCTGCTGCCGCCGCCAAGAAATGCCTGCATTGCTTCAGCACTCAAGAACGGAACAGGAATTGCTGCTCCGAATCTGAATACTACAAGCATCATTAGTGTAAATAAGATTCTGCGTCTTAAATCAGGAATTTTAAATGCGTTTCTGATTGTCTCGAGCATCTTATATCACCTCAGCCTTTCCGCCTGCCTTCTCTATCTTTTCCTTGGCTGACTCGCTGATTTTTGATACCTTTACAGTAACCTTCTTTGTAACTTCACCACGACCAAGTACCTTGACGCCGTCAAGTGCCTTGCTGATAATACCCTTCTCAAGAAGTGTCTCAGCTGTTACCTCATCACCGTCATTGAACTTGTCTAGTACCTCTACATTTACCGTTACATACTTCTTTGCGAAGATATTTGTAAATCCACGCTTCGGTAGACGTCTGTATATCGGCATCTGACCGCCTTCAAAACCGGGTCTTACGCCACCGCCACTTCTAGCATTCTGGCCCTTGTGACCCTTGCCTGAAGTCTTACCTACGCCTGAACCAATACCACGGCCAACGATTTTCTTTCTGTGAGTTGAACCTGCCTGAGGTTTCAATTCTTCAAGTCTCATTCGCTGCACCTCCCTTGTCAAATTTCTTCTACTGTTACAAGGTGTGATACCTTGTTTATCATTCCTCTAATCTGCGGGTTGTCCTCATGTTCAACAACCGAGCGGATTTTCTTAAGGCCAAGAGCTTCAACAGTCTTAATCTGGTCCTGCTTTCTTCCGATTGTGCTCTTAACCAAAGTAATCTTTAATTTAGCCATTACTTAACCATTCCTTTCTGTTAATCGGTGTGTTGATTAACCTCTGATCTGGTCTACGGTCTTGCTGCGAAGCTTTGCAACTTCCTCAATGCTCTTCAATTCCGCAAGACCCTTAATTGTTGCATTAACAACATTACGCTTGTTATTTGAACGCAAGCACTTTGTTCTGATGTCCTTTACACCTGCAAGCTCCAATACTGCACGGGCAGCACCGCCTGCAATAACACCCGTACCTTCCTTAGCCGGCTTAAGCAATACCTTACCTGCACCGTCAACACCGATTACCTCGTGCGGAATTGTTGTACCTACCAAGGGAACTCTTATAAGGTTCTTCTTAGCAGCCTCAATGCCCTTTCTGATAGCCTCGGGGATTTCTGCAGCCTTACCTGAGCCTGTGCCCACAATACCGTTGCCATCGCCTACTACTACCAAGGCACTAAATCTCATTGTACGTCCGCCCTTAACTGTCTTTGATACACGGTTAATTGCAACAACGTTCTCTTCGAGCTCTAAATTAGTAGCGTCAATTCTTTCAATCACTTGTCTGCTCCTCCTTCTATTAGAATTCCAAGCCGCCTTCTCTTGCACCTTCCGCAAGAGCTGCAACTCTACCGTGATATACATATCCGCCTCTGTCAAAT
>JAZOBR010000076.1:0-9487 GCA_045596105.1 Candidatus Ornithomonoglobus sp. | reverse complement strand
GAACTCCCCATACAGAGTTCCACTATTCGCAGGCATTTTCGTTCCTGTGCGAGTCACGAAAGAAGCAGATTGTGAAAATGCTTCAGGAAACCGACAATCTGCCTGTATATTACCCTGGTGATATGGACATCTATATGCGTGCAGGCTACTTGAAGAAGGGCAAGCTTATGTGTTCTATGATTAACATCTGTCTTGATGTTATGGAGGAAATAACCCTTGTATGTGACAAGGCGGTAACAGAGATTGAGATGCTTAACCCTGACGGTAGCTTCTCATCCGTTGAGTTTACGGTAGAAGACGGAGTAATCCACATAGACAAGCCTATAAACGTGCTTGACTGCGTTGTATTGATAATTTCGTAAAAATAAAAAACACATTAGTAGCTAATTTCTAATGTGTTTTTTCAATTCCTCTATATAGATTCTCTCTACATCTCTACACTCACCGTTGTTTTCATCAATGGTGAATATGCACGCAGAAAATTGTCCCCTGCCCTCTGCAATCTCAAATTTCTGGGGGATGCCTGACAGGAATCGGTTAATAATTATGTTCTTGTTCATACCAAGGACCGAATCACGAGGGCCTGTCATACCCAGATCGGTTATATATCCCGTTTTACCATCTAAGATTTTCTCGTCTGAGGTCTGGACGTGGGTGTGAGTGCCAAACACCGCACTCACCTTGCCGTCAAGGTAATAGCCCATTGCTATTTTCTCCGAGGTGACCTCGGCATGGAAATCCACCACTATTACAGGAGTAACCTTTCTTATTCTCTCAATTTCCTTTGTCACCGCATCAAATGGTGAGTTACAGGGCATCATATTCACCTGCCCCATTATATTTATAACACCAACCTTGGTGCCATTTTTCGCAGTCATTACAACGCTACCACATCCCGGCTGTTCCCCCTGGAGATTCGCAGGACGGATTACATCCCCCTCTTCCTCCATAATGGATACAACATCCTTGGTGCCCCAGACGTGATTACCCATAGTAAACACATCCGCACCTGCACGCTTCATCTCGTCATAGGTGGTGCGTGACATTCCTCGTCCGTGATTGGAGTTTTCACCGTTCACAATAACGAAGTCGATGTCCTTATTATATTTTATATCCTCCACATATTTAAAGAGCATGTCTCTGCCTACACGGCTTACGACATCTCCAACGCATAGAATTTTCATATCTGATTTACGCTTGCCTTTCTGACAATTTATAAAAAAAGGAGCACTGTCAAACAGGTAGAAGTAGCGATAACGATACCTCGCGACTGTCCCTTTATCGAACAGTTGGGGGGAATCGCAATCGTATCTGACAATTGCTCCGTTTTTTCTTTTCCTTTGAAAGCTTTATTTTGCGTAATCTACCGCACGAGTTTCACGGATAAGGCTAACCTTAATCTGTCCGGGATACTCCAACTCACTTTCAATCTTCTTTGCTATATCCTTGGCAACAATTATCATACCGTCATCGTTTACCACTTCGGGCTTAACCATAATTCTTATCTCACGGCCTGCCTGGATAGCAAATGACTTATCAACACCATCAAACTCATTTGCAATTTCCTCAAGCTTCTGTAAACGCTTTATGTATGTTTCAAGGTTCTCTCTTCTTGCACCGGGACGAGCCGCTGAAATAGCATCTGCCGCCTGAACAAGTGTAGCAACGATGGTCTGTGCCTCAACATCACCGTGGTGTGCCATAATCGCATGGACAACGTCCTTGTTCTCACGGAACTTCTTGGCAATATCTGCACCAATTGTAACGTGCGAGCCTTCAACCTCATGGTCAACTGCCTTACCAATATCGTGCAATAAACCCGCTCGCTTCGCAAGGTTAATGTCACAGCCTAATTCGCCTGCCATAACTCCTGCAAGGTGTGCTACCTCAACAGAGTGATTTAAAACATTCTGTCCGTAGCTTGTTCTGTATTTTAGCTTACCAAGCAGTTTGATAAGCTCGGGATGTAAGCCATGCACTCCGGTTGCGAACGCTGCGTTCTCACCCTCCTGCTTAATAATAGCCTCTACCTCTTTGCGTGATTTCTCAACTGATTCTTCAATTCTTGCCGGATGAATACGTCCGTCAACAATCAGCTTTTCAAGTGCCATCTTTGCAACCTCGCGTCTTACGGGGTCAAAACTTGATACTATTACAGCCTCCGGTGTATCGTCGATAATCAAGTCAACACCTGTTAATGTTTCCAATGTGCGGATATTTCTACCCTCACGACCAATGATTCGGCCCTTCATTTCATCACTGGGCAGGTTCACAACTGATACTGTGGTCTCAGCAACATGGTCTGCGGCAACCTTCTGGATTGACATTGCCACAATGTTCTTAGCCTTTCTCTCGGCTGTGTCCTTAGCCTCTTGCTCAATTTCTTTAACCATTACAGCTGCATCGTGTCTTGCACTCATCTCGATTTCCTGAACAAGGATAGCCTTAGCCTCCTCGCGAGTCATACCTGAGATTCTCTCAAGTGCCGCTGTCTGCTGCTGTTTGATTTCTGTGATTTCAATTTCTCTCTTTTCAAGAGCCTTCTGCTTGCTTGCAAGTGACTGCTCTCTCTTTTCAAGGTTTTCTGCCTTTTTATCTAACGCTTCTTCTTTCTGATTAAGTCTGTTTTCCTGACGGGAAACTTCGTTTCTGCGTTCTTTAATCTCGCGGTCAAGCTCCTGACGCAAGCGCTGGTTTTCTTCCTTCGCCTCAAGCATTGCCTCACGCTTCTTAGCATCAGCTACCTTTTCTGCGTCCTTAACTATTGCCTTAGCTTTTTCCTCTGCGCCACCAATCTGTGCTTCAGCTATCTGTTTTCTATGCTCGACACCTAACTTAAAGCCCTTTTTGTAGACTATTACACAAACGATTGCCGCTACTACGACAACTGCCGCGAGAATTCCTATCATAATCGGATCTATCTTAAACACCTCCTACAATGTGATTTTATATATCCCACACCCAACCGGAGGCGTACCAAAAAAATGGTTGCCCATTGATATTTCGTAAACAGATTGCAGGTTTATCCTGTTTGCGATCTCTTCCAATTATAGACAACCGTCGGCACACCAAGTCTCAAGTTGTGTGCAGCTTCGATAACTATAACATTTCAGAAAATTCCTTAAAGAAATATCAAGCACGTATATTTTATAATAAATTGTCAATATTGTCAAGGTGTTTTTGGTTGTTTAATCTAAAATTCATATTACATTTTTGTTACATATTACTACATTTTAAAAATATTGGGAGGGACCTTGACCCATCTCATCCCATAAATAAACCCTTGCGGATTCCGCAAGGGTTTTAAATATAGCTTTAAATTACTTTGAAGCCTTGATGTTTGCCTGTGCAGCAGCCAATCTTGCGATGGGCACTCTGAAGGGTGAACATGATACATAGTCAAGACCTATATTGTGACAGAACTCAACTGATGTGGGGTCACCACCGTGCTCACCACAGATACCTACGTGTAGGTTCGGGTTAACCGGCTTACCAAGCTTTAGTGACATCTCCATTAGCTTACCTACACCTGACTGGTCAAGTCTTGCAAACGGGTCGTTCTCGAAAATCTTTGCATCATAGTATGCATCCAAAAACTTACCTGCATCGTCTCTTGAGAAGCCGTATGTCATCTGTGTAAGGTCGTTTGTACCGAAGCAGAAGAAGTCAGCCTCTGTTGCGATTTCGTCAGCTGAAAGTGCAGCTCTGGGAATCTCAATCATTGTACCTACTTCGTACTTCAGGTTAACACCTGCAGCTGCGATTTCAGCGTCAGCTGTCTCAACTACCATCTTCTTAACACACTTAAGCTCCTTAACCTCACATACCAAGGGAATCATAATCTCGGGAACGATTGTCCAATCGGGATGTGCCTTTGATACGTTGATTGCAGCACGGATAACAGCCTTTGTCTGCATCTTTGCAATCTCAGGATATGTTACTGCCAAACGGCAACCACGGTGACCCATCATCGGGTTAGCCTCGTGCAAGCCATTGATAATATCCTTAATTGCCTGAACTGACTTGCCCTGTGCCTTTGCAAGAGCTTCGATGTCAGCTTCCTCTGTGGGAACGAACTCGTGTAGCGGGGGATCCAAGAAACGGATTGTTACAGGATGTCCCTCAAGAGCCTCATATAGAGCCTCGAAGTCGCCCTGCTGCATGGGAAGAATCTTATCCAATGCTGTCTCTCTTTCCTCTACTGTATCTGCACAAATCATCTCGCGGAATGCATCGATTCTGTTACCCTCAAAGAACATATGCTCTGTACGGCAAAGACCGATACCCTCTGCACCTAACTCTCTTGCCTTCTTAGCGTCAGCAGGAGTATCAGCGTTTGTTCTAACCTTCATCGTTCTGAACTTGTCAGCCCATGCCATGATTCTGCCGAACTCACCTGCAATTGATGCATCAACTGTGGGGATGATACCATCGTAGATGTTACCTGTTGAACCATCAAGTGAGATTGAGTCACCCTCTACGTATATCTTACCGTTAAGTGTGAACTTCTTGTTCTCCTCATCCATAACGATGTCGCCGCAACCTGATACACAACATGTACCCATACCACGAGCAACAACGGCAGCGTGTGATGTCATACCGCCACGAACTGTCAGGATACCCTGAGCAGCCTTCATACCCTCAATATCCTCGGGTGATGTCTCAAGACGAACCAAGATAACCTTCTCGCCCTTTAGTGCCCACTCCTTAGCGTCGTCAGCTGTGAATACAACCTTACCGCAAGCAGCACCGGGTGATGCGCCCAAAGCCTTACCCATCGGTGTTGCAGCCTTCAAAGCAGCAGCATCGAACTGGGGATGTAGCAATGTGTCAAGGTTTCTGGGGTCAATCATCTCAACAGCCTCTTCCTCTGTTCTCATGCCCTCGTCAACAAGGTCACAAGCAATCTTAAGCGCTGCCTGAGCTGTTCTCTTACCATTTCTTGTCTGAAGCATATATAGCTTCTCGTTCTCGATTGTGAACTCCATATCCTGCATATCGCGGTAGTGGTTCTCAAGCTTCTGACATACATTCTTGAACTGCTCGAATGCAGCAGGGAACTTCTCCTCCATCTGTGCGATAGGCATGGGTGTTCTAACACCGGCAACAACGTCCTCGCCCTGAGCGTTTGTCAAAAACTCACCCATAAGCTTCTTCTCACCTGTTGCAGGGTCACGTGTAAATGCAACACCCGTACCACAATCATCACCCATGTTACCGAACGCCATCATCTGTACGTTAACGGCTGTACCCCATGAGTAAGGAATATCGTTGTCACGACGGTAAACGTTTGCACGGGGGTTGTCCCATGAACGGAATACTGCCTTAACAGCACCCATTAGCTGCTCCTTCGGATCGTCGGGGAAGTCCTGACCAATCTTTGACTTGTACTCAGCCTTGAACTGATTAGCAAGCACCTTCAAATCGTCAGCTGTAAGCTCAACGTCCTGAGTTACACCCTTCTCTTCCTTCATTTTGTCGATAAGCTCCTCAAAATACTTCTTACCAACTTCCATAACTACGTCTGAATACATCTGGATGAATCTTCTGTAGCAGTCCCAAGCCCATCTGGGGTTGTTTGACTTCTTAGCCATGAACTCTACAACATCCTCATTGATACCTAGGTTTAGAATTGTGTCCATCATACCAGGCATTGATGCTCTTGCACCCGAACGAACTGATACAAGCAACGGATTCTCCAAATCTCCGAACTTTTTACCTGTGATTTCTTCCATCTTAACGATGTGCTCGTTAATCTGAGCCTGAATCTCATCGTTGATTACTCTACCATCCTCATAATACTGAGTACATGCCTCTGTTGAAATTGTGAAGCCCTGGGGAACAGGCAGACCTAACTTTGTCATTTCTGCAAGGTTAGCACCCTTACCGCCAAGAAGCTCTCTCATTGATGCATCGCCCTCAGAGAAAAGGTATACATACTTCTTTGCCATTGGAATCTCCTCCTATTTGTTTGAAATTATCTCATCTACACTATGAGTGCAGACTCGTACCCATATATTATATCATATTTTTTTAAAAAGTCTACAAAAAATTGTAAAAAAAATGCCTTAAAAGGAATTTTTATATATTATTCATATATTTTTCCTGAAAAATCACTTGAAATCGCACAAAAAAGCCGATAAAACATACACTATATTAAGGAGGTGTTGCTATGATTTACAACCGAGAAAACGCTGTAGCCTACGCCCGTCAATGGGCATACCGTAGAAATCCCGATTTTTTCGACTTTTCCGACCTTGGCGGTGACTGTACAAACTTCGCATCCCAATGTATCTTCGCAGGGGCAGGAGTGATGAATTATACACCCACCTTCGGGTGGTATTATGTCTCATTGAATAACCGTGCTCCTGCATGGACGGGAGTGAATGAGCTGTATCGGTTTTTAGTCTCAAACGAGGGTGCAGGCCCTCGGGGACAGGTGGTGGATTTATCCAAAATTAAAAATGGTGATATTATCCAGCTTGACTTTTCGGGGGATGGTACCTTTGACCACACCCCTGTGGTGGTCGACGCAGGGCGTAACACGCCTGACACAATCCTCATTGCAGCCCATTCAAGGGATTCCCTTGACCGACCCTTGTCCACATACCAATACTTTGGTATCCGTCCAATCCATATTGTGGAGGTCGGTGAGTAAAACGCCCCTACCACTCCGAGTCATACCGCATTTTGATACGTATTTCATCCGTTACCATGGCAATATATTCCGAATTAGTAGGATATCCCCCATAACTGCTTTCACTGCTGTAGCCAAAAATGTCCCCCAGGACCTTTTTATTACCCCGCTCCCAGGATACCTTTATCGCATGGCGTATAGAACGCTCTATGCACTCAGCGGTGGTGTTATACATCACCGCAAGCTCTGGGTATAGTCTGCGTGTGATGGGGGTAACCCTGCCTATGTCCTCTATGGAAAGCCTCAGGGCGGCGCGGATATACTGATACCCCTTAAGGTGGGCAGGCACGCCGAGATAGTGCAAAAATTTAGTAAGCCGTATGTCAAGCTTTTCCTTCGGCTCCTCGTCCTTTACCCTGCCATCCTCCTTTTTAATCAAATCTGTCACTGTGTTACACACCTCACTAAAGGGCTGAGGCTTTACCATAAAGTAGTCCGCCCCGTATTCCGATGCGGCATTGAGCATAGTCTGAAGCATTGTTCCCGAATTTATAATAACCTTTGGTCTCTGCTCCTCCGTTTTTGCCTTTAGCTGTCTTAACAATCCGATTCCGTCAAGCCCAGACAAGAGAAAATCCATTATTATAACATCAGGCTTGACCATCATAATCTGCCTGTATCCGTCAAGTCCGTTGGTGGCGTAATCTGTATCAAGAAACTCGTCCCTTGTTTTGGCATACTCAGAAAGTCCCTTTGCATACTCTGTATCTGCATCCACCACAAGCATTGTAATCCCTTCACTCATTGCCTTTATCCTTTCATAGCTTAAATTAATTGCAGTATAGCATCAATAAAAACCATATGCAAGAGATTTCGCAGATATGTAAAAAACTTTTAAACGTGACAGGCAGTAGTGTGTCATATTGATGGGTTATGTGGCACAAAAAAAGCACAGCGTTCTTACGCTGTGCCTGTAATATTCTTAATCTGCATACAAGTCATCAATGTCCCCACCGAAATACTGATATGCCGTCTCAAGCTGGACATCCACCTCTGATTCAAGACTCTCAAAAACCTCCTTGATGGCAATCTGCGTAGGCACATCAAGTACTCCCGAGTCCGTCAGACCATTACGCTTCTGGAACTCTCTCACCGCCTCCTTCAGGTCTGTGTTAAACACATCATTTCCAAGGTTACCGATAAAATAATTCATTACTGCCAGTCGCTCCTTGGCGGCTGTTACATTGCCTCCGCTGTCACCAAGCCTTGTTGGTGTAAGGAAGTCAAACTTGGTATAGCCTGTGGTGTCAATCTTCTCTCCATAGTTCTTAACCTCGCGGTCAGGCTCAAGGCCTATATGGTCAATCTCTCTGCCATTCCTTGTGAGATACTGACCGATTGTAAGCTTAAACACCATACCGTTTACAAGGGGGTATGAGCTTTGAATAACCGCCTTACCATAGGTCCTCTGTCCCATCAATATACCTACACCCGAATCCTGTATTGCACTTGCAAGAATTTCTGCGGAGGACGCGGTATTCTCGTTAACAAGTGCGACTATATCAAAGGGTGGGAAGGTCACATTTGACTCACATACATAATTCTTCTTCTCATCTCGGAAGCGTACATCCACAATTATGCCCTTCGGCACAATCTTCTCTGCAATTTCAACCGCCGTTGATACCAGACCGCCAAGGTTGTCACGCAGGTCAAGAATAAGCTTCTTTACGCCCTGGGACTGAAACTTTGCCATAGCCTCCTGAAACTCAACCGCTGTGTCCTGTGAGAAGGATGCAATCTTTATGTAGCCGATGTTGCCCTTAAAAATGCCTGCCGATACCGTCTTATTGTTAACAGATACTCTCACGCCTGTTATTTCTATAATCTTCGAGTCACGCATTACCTTGATTTTAACTGTTGTGCCAAGCTCGCCTACAACAAGGTTTCTTACCTCGGTTATGCTTGCACCCACAACATCCACGCCGTCAACCTCAACAATAAGGTCACCTATCATAAAGCCTGACTTCTGCGCAGTTCCGTTCTCCTCTGCAAAGCCCGTTATCTGCACATACTCACCCATCTGCTGCAGGGTTACGCCCAGACCATAGAATGTCTTGTTAAGTGCGTTATTGTATTCTACATACTCTTCGCGTGTAAAGAAATCCGAGTAATCGTCCATCCCCTGCAGGGCCGACTTCAATAATTCCACCAGGGCCTCGTCGCCGTACTTTGCAAGAAATTCCGACAAGCCCAGCTTCATAATGTCCTCGGTTGTGTATGAGTCGTCAACATACATATCGGCAACATAGCCTGCAATCTGCTCGTATGCATCATACTCAACGCTTGTTTTTATATTTTCCTTAGGCGTCTGTGTCGGTGCCGGAGTTGGGGTGGCAAAGACCGCACTCACAGGCATCAGGCTCAACGCCAAAAGGAATGCCATTATTTTTCTCATATTATCTACCCTTCGTTAACTACTGCTATCTTTATTTCCATCTTATTTTCAATCTTACCGGAGCCTGCATATAAATCATATGCCAGGGTTAACGCCCCGCCAAATCGGGACAGAGACACCTTGATGTCCCTTGTCATAAGCTCCATATCCATATAACCATAGGGGGTACGATAGCAAAAGCTTGTCCTTTCACCCTTTTTATAGGTGATGTGGGAGCCATACTCCCCCGTACGCTTTACATTTACGCTCCTGCCGTCGGTCTTGAGCATCACCGTAACGCCCTCAACCTTGTATTTTATGTACCATACCCCATTGTCCTCTCTCAAAGACCCTATGCCGTTTTCTGTGATAACATCCGCATCACCGTCAATGCATTGGTGGTTGGTAATCATAAC
>JAZOBR010000075.1:0-2837 GCA_045596105.1 Candidatus Ornithomonoglobus sp. | reverse complement strand
TGGCTACGATCCGACTTGACAGCCAACAAGGGAACTTTTGTGATTGCCACAGTTCACGGTGATATACACGATATCGGTAAAAATATTGTTAAACTTCTTTTGGAAAATTACGGCTTTGACGTAATTGATTTGGGAAAGGACGTACCTCCTGAGGTGGTCGTTAAAACGGTTATAAAGTATAATGCCCCTATTCTCGGACTTAGTGCGCTCATGACAACAACCGTTCCTGCTATGGAGGACACAATAAAGCTCATTCGTAAGAAGTGTCCGACTGTTAGGATAGTGGTCGGCGGCGCGGTACTGACCCAGGAATACGCAAACAGAATTGGTGCCGACAAATATGCCAAGGATGCAATGGAGGCAGTACGCTATGCCGAGGAAATCAATAAAAGTATATGATGCTAAATTAAGCTTAAGGAAAAAGGCACCCTTATGGGTGCCTTTTATATGCCGTAGGTTTTAGTGTCCCCTAATTCTTCGGCAATTCTCAGGAGTCGGTTATACTTTGCGGTGCGCTCCCCTCGTGCGGGTGCGCCTGTTTTTATTTGCCCGGTGTTGGTGGCAATGGCAATGTCAGCAATGGTGGTGTCCTCACTTTCTCCACTGCGGTGTGACACCACTGCGGTGTAGCCGCTCTTGTGAGCAAGCTCAATGGCATCAAGTGCATCTGTGAGAGTGCCAATTTGATTGACCTTTACAAGAATAGAGTTGGCAGCACCCCTCGTGATGCCGTCTCTGAGTCGTTGGGGGTTGGTTACAAACAAATCATCACCCACAATCTGAGTTGTGTCCCCAATAAACCTTGTGAGCTTTGTAAAGCCCTCGTAATCATTCTCACCCAAGGGGTCCTCAATAGAGAAGATGGGATAGCGGGATACTAAGTCCTGCCAATACTCCACCATCTCATCCGTTGTACGTCTGATGTCTGCCTTTGGAATGTGGTAGCCATCATCCTCTGCCCATTCTGATGCAGCGGCATCGATTGCAAGCTTAAAGTCGGTGTCGGTGTTGTAGCCTGCGCGTTCTATGGCTTCGATTATAAGCTTTATCGCATCCTCGTCACTTGTAAGATTAGGAGCAAATCCGCCCTCATCGCCAACAGAGGTTGCAAGACCTCTCTCGTTGAGAATACTTTTTAATTCATAATACACCTCGCAGGACCAACGTAGTCCCTCGGGGAAGTTTTCAGCACCTACGGGAGCAATCATAAATTCCTGAATATCTACATTATTGTTTGCGTGAGCGCCGCCGTTTAAAATGTTCATCATAGGGACGGGCAGTCTGGACGCGTTAGTACCACCAAGGTAACGGTATAGAGGCAGACCAAGGCTCAGGGAGGCCGCCCTGGCACAGGCAAGGGATACACCAAGAATGGCGTTTGCGCCAAGCTTGTGTAAATTATGTGTCCCGTCTGCTACGCGAAGGACCGCATCAATAAGTCTCTGGTCTAAGACATTCATCCCTATAAGCTCATCTGCAATAAATGTATTCACATTCTTTACCGCCTTTTGTACTCCCTTGCCGTCAAAACGTTTTCTGTCCCCATCCCTAAGCTCGTGTGCTTCGTATTCGCCTGTGGATGCACCCGAGGGGACAATGGCACGGCCGATGGCGTCGTCGGTCATAACCTCTACCTCAACGGTGGGATTGCCGCGGGAATCCAGGACCTCTCTGGCTACAATATCTGTAATTTCAATATAGCATTTCATATTAAATACTCCTTTCTATAGATATCATACCAAAAGGGGTGGTTCATTATTCAAAAAGGAATAAAAAAGGATCTGTTATTGAAGTGAACCCCAAAGTTTAGACAAAATTACGGGAATAAAATTATCGGTTCATGGGTATTTTCTACCACAATCCATTCATCCTTTGGGACATCCCTGAACTTCTCGGACTTAAAAGGCTTTTCCATTCTATGATTTCCCATATTGTCTATGTAAACCTAATTTATAAGCATATCGCCCACAGTATCATCACACCAATAACATTCATCATCATGTGCAGTCATATAATGAGATACAAAAAGGATTAAACGATATAAAAGAATTATTTTAAGATAAAGACAATGCATGATGTGTGTTTTTAATAATTTTGTGAAAAAAGCAGAGCCTTGATATTATCAAGGCTCTGCTTTTTTGGGGTGGTGCGCCCTGGGAGACTTGAACTCCCAAGCCATTGCTGGCACATGGACCTGATGATAGCGTCAACTCTGTGAAAACTTGAAAGCCGCATAAAATCAGGGGTTTCAGGCTTATATAGCCTACAAAAACTCCTGATTTTTTATGCTAATTTCATTCTATGGAATTGGTAGAATGAAATTGAAAATGAAATAGAATTAGAATTAAAACAATCAGTCGTATCGAAATGATACGGCTTTTTTAATTACAAAAACAGGAGGAATTATCATGCCAAAATTAAAAGGAAGTTATACAAACATACTAAACAAACTTATCACAGATAAAAATATCTCTAAAGCAGAATTTCGCATACTGTGTTATCTGCTTATGAGAGCCGGGAACCAAGATGTTTGTTACCCATCTCTTAACACGATAGCCGCAGATCCAGACATTGGTCTAAGCACAGTTAAAAGAGCAATACCGTCACTTGCAAAAAAGGGATATCTTAAAAAAATAAATCGCAAAAAGGCTAATGGCTCTGCATCATCAAATCTCTATCAGTTCACAGAAAAGGTCTACGGAACAGACTAAAAATATGGTGGCTCAAATTTGACTGAGGTGGTGTCAGGATGGACTGCAAATAATACTTAGATAATAATACATAAAAGTTATTGGACAAAAATAATATAGGCAAAAAGATTTGATAGATTATATTTT